>NZ_LTCZ01000042.1:0-4359 GCF_001583455.1 Rhodococcus sp. LB1
ATGCCGGAACGTTCCGGCATATTTTCATCGTCACGTAGCCCCGGTCACATGTCAAGGAGCGTTGTCGAAGTTTCCAAACCGGAACCTCAGTACGATTGCGGCATGCCGGCAGTGACGATCATCGACCTGGCTCGCGAACTCGGGCTGTCGAAGACGACGGTCTCCGATGCTTTGATCGGATCCGGTCGGGTGTCGGAGGCCACTCGTCAGCGGGTGATGACGGCCGCACAGTCGATGGGATACGTGTCGAATCGTGCCGCCCGGTCATTGCGTCGGCGAACGACCGGCGCGTTCGGTTTGTACATCCCCTCGGAGGTCCGAGGGCTGTCCTTCTACATGCACTTCGCTTTCGGAGCAGCGGACGCAGCCGCGTCCGTCGGACGAGATCTCACGCTCCATACGCGAACGTCCGAACACTTCCAGGTCGACGGCGCGATCGTCATCGATGCTCTCGACGACGACCCGATAGTCGACAGGATGCTGCGGGCCGCGATCCCGATCGTCTTCGCCGGACGGAGCGGCCCCCTTCCACTGCCCGCGCAAACGGTGGGAACGATCGAGATCGACCATCGCGCCGTCGTCGACTTTGTTCTCGAGCAACTCAAATCAACAGGTACGCGGCGTCCGGGCTACGTCGGCCTGGAATCACTACGCGGCCCCCATTGGGCCGCCGACTCGAAGAGCAGCTTCGAAGAGTGGTGCCTCCGTGAGGGCATCGAGCCGCACATGCTTCTCTTACCCGCAGACCCCAACGAGGACGAACTGTTCGCTGCTCTCGAGAAATTGACTGGTGAATGCGCCGTCGACGCAATCGTGTTCGGGCCCCAAGGATTGGCCGGGCGCGCCCTCCCGATGCTGCACTCGCTCGGGAAGACTCCCGACGTCAACAGCGAGCACGGTTTCCGCGTCGCCTCCCTGGCTGGCGACCCCGTCAGTGAGTTGGGAAGTTCTCAGATCTTCGCAGTAGATCTTGCCCCGCGCAGTTTCGGCCACGAGGCCATGGACTTGCTCGTTGAAGTGTCCACTGCACCTCCATCCGAAACACTGCACCGTTTTCATGCGGCGAACTTGCATCGAACTGTCGATGCCTCTGATGCACAACCGAGTTGAAGGCTGTCCGCCTGATCCCCACTGAGAGGCCGCGGAGACGCGTTGACACTAATCATGGCAGTCCAGGTCGGCATTGCCACCTGGGGGTACTACGCAATCGAGGCCTTCGAGCGGTGGACGATGCCGATCATCGCCACCGTCATGGTCGTCATGACGATCGTCGCCCTGATCCACGTGAAGGCCGACTTCACGACCTCCACCGTCGCCGGGGCACGTCGACATGCGAATGCGACCGAGTCTGCCCCCCCGGGGGTGCGTTGTCACCCGCTACCGCGCTCAGGGAGCGCACTGTCCGCTCGGGTCGCTGCTGGCCCAGGCGGGCGGAACGCCGGGGGCCTACGAAGTGGTCCGAACGCTGTTGGCACAGTGGCGGACCCACGTCGCGGCCGGGATCGAGGTGATGCAGGCGGCAGGGCAGATCCGGGCAGAACTGGATGCGTCGCGCACCGCGTCGGCGTTCATTGCGGGAATTCAGGGTGGGGTGCAGGTCCTGCGGTCGACGGGCAGTGTCGAGGATCTCGAAGCCGTCCTCGACACTCTGATCGACTACCTTCGGGGCCCGGGATCGCCCGGTGTTACCTACTGATCAGCTGGGCGGAGCCGCGACCGCGGCGAACCCAGCCGAACATCACGTCATCGCCAACGTCGATGAATGTTCGGCCTCGAACCAGACGCACTGGGCACATCATCAATGGATGGGAAGCTTCGCCGCGACGGTCGTCGGTGGCTACTGCGGAGGTCGCTCGACGACGCCACTTGCTTGTGCTTGGCGATAATGTCCTCATCATGACTGCGCGCTTCGATATTTCGCTGCTCCTTGCGTCGGCCCGGATCGGCGTCGGCGTGCTGCTCATCGCGCGCCCACCGTCGCGTTGCCTACCGCGGACGCCGGTAACGGTACGAACACCCTGCTGATGCGGACGGTCGGGGTCCGCGACCTCGTCCTCGGTGGGGGTGCGGTTCTGGCCCGGACGCGGGGCCGGCGCGCCGAGTTCCGCCGCTGGGCGGCGGCTGGGCTGGCCAGTGACACCGGCGACCTTCTGGTGGGGATCCGCAGCGCCCGACTGGTCGGACGGTCCGGTGCGATCAAGGCCGTCGCGGTTGTGGTTCCGTGGGTGGCTGCCGGCGCTGCCGGCCTGGTCAGAGGGTCGCACCCGCCGGATGCGGTCCCGCGGACTCGTTAGACACCCCGGGTGTTCGTGGCCTGCGAGCCCTTCTGCCCCTTGCCGCCTCGAACTCCACACGCTGGTTCTCGTCGTGCGACTCGTAGCCACTGCCGTGATCTCCGAGAAGTCCACCAAGACGTCCGGAGCTCCATTGTCGGGTGCGATGAAACCGAAGATCCTCTCACCGTTGAACCACTTCACAATGTCCTGCGCTACGCCGACACTCTCTCACCCTCGATCCGGGCATTCACAGCGAAGTCCTGCTCGAGATCACTGCGACCTCTTGACTTTGCCGCCAGTCGTTCGTCGATCGACGATCAGTCACTGAAACGGTCGTTGTGACGACCTCTTCGGCAGCCACTGCCGACGGGGCGGATCAGGGTCGCGCGGGCAGCGGGAGGAATTCCATAACCTCGGCGTTGACGTGACGAGTTCGAGGTTCGATGGCTTCCTCGCGAAGCCGCAGTTGGGCGAGTATCGAAGTCGTCCTCGGGTCGTACGGTTGGGGCCTTGGAAGAAGAATGGCGTGATCCTTTGGAAGGACTTCCCATGACCACTGATCTCGAATCACGAATTCGCCAGCTCGAAGACCGTGCCCTCATCAGCGAGCGGGTCATCAAATACGCGATGGCCGTGGACCGTGCCGACTGGGAGATGTTCGCCGATCGCTTCACCGATCCCGTTCACGCGGACTACTCCGAGAACGGGATGCCTGCAGCAGATTTCGCCCGCGACGACTTGGTCGGCATTGTTCGCGGGGCGCTCGGCGGTTACACGGCAACTCAGCACCTCAGCACCAACCACGTCATCGAGTTCGACGAGAACGATTCGGACCGGGCGCTCTGCTACTCGTATATGTACGCGCAGCACTACCGTGAGGGGTCCGAGGGCGGGTTCTTCCTGTTGCGCGGCTCGTACATCAACCACATGCTCCGCACATCGGATGGCTGGCGTATCGAGAGTCTGACCCAGCACGTCAGCTGGTCCGACGGCGAATAGATACCGTCATGGAAGCCACCGGCCGCTTCCGGTCGTCGAGCTCGTCGACGACAGCGGCGGAACCGTATTCGGTGACGACGGGGAGGACATCGGCTTCTCCGTCAACGTGACAGTGCCCTTGCCGATGAGGTCGTCGCTCGCCGCGGAGCGGTCCACGTACTGGTCAACAATGCCGGAGCGGGTCGATAGGACGCATCGCCGACCTCACCCTTGCCGACAGGAAATGGATGATCCGTGTCAGCCTCTGCGGAGTCATCCACGCTATGCACGCCTTCCTCCCCCCTGATCAAGACCAACCCCGGCGGCGGACACATCGTCAACACCTCATCGATGTCCGGTCTCATCGCCATGCCGGCACTGGGGCTCGTACATCGCCTCGAAGTTCGGTGCCGTCGGCCTCACCTAAGTCCTGGCAGCCGAACTGGCCGAGGACGGAGGAGCGATCGGAGCCACCGTCCTGTGCCCGGGACCGGTGCGGAGCAACATCAAGACCAGCCTGCGCAGCATGCACCAGGGAGAGCGCGGAGGGTTGTTCGATGACGGCCCGGTGGCCTCCATGCGCTGGATGGAACCGATCGAGTGTGGACGCCTTGTCGACCCCGATTACAGCGTTATAGGCGTCTATAGCGCTCGATCCGGAGGCGGCAGCGTGGTTGTTGCCAAGTAGGCTCTCCGATCCCGACTAGTGTCGGTGTTCGGTTAGGGCCCTCGAATGTAGTGCCGTGAGATGGACGTGATCAGGGAGCAGCTTTGCACCGGTGGCGCTGGCCCGGTCCTACGACGCCGACAGCACTCCAACTCGCAAACTCGCACAAGGGTGACACTGACGGCAGGTCCTCCGAGGATCACGGCTGAGAAGCGCGTGTGCTCGGGGACGTTCAGGTGTAGGTGAACGCCCGCCGGAACCCGGGTGCGGCGGGCGTTCATGGTGGGGTCAGTTCAGGGTGGTGGTGTCGATGACGAAGCGGTATCGGACGTCGGAGGCGAGGACCCGCTCGTATGCCTGGTTGATCTTGTCGGCGGGGATGACTTCGATGTCGGATCCGATGTTGTGGGTGGCGCAGAAGTCGAGCATTTCCTGGGT
>NZ_LTCZ01000043.1:0-21340 GCF_001583455.1 Rhodococcus sp. LB1
CGCGGACTTTGGGGATGGAATAGGCGCGTCGTTAGTCCGCGGGACCGCTGCACCGTCGCGGCGATCTGAGATGCCACGTTCTCCGATCTGCGGGGGCGCGCCGGCCAGGTTGTCGAGATCGGCTGTTACGCCGGAGGACGATCACCTGTTCGAGGGTCGCCGGCGCAGGGTAACTGGCCGTACCGACACGTTGCAGAGCAAAAACGCGCTGACGACGCAGTTTCGGGGGGATAACTGCGTATAACTGAAATTGTCGTCGTCGAGTGCGCGCAAACCATGAGTGACACGGGGCGGCGCAGAAACAGCGGTAAGGAGAGCCTGCTGTTGGTTCCACACGTTTCGGTGTCGGTTTCCAGATTTCGTGTCGGTGGCGTGTCGGTTGTCCAAGTTTCGTGTCGGTAGGAAGCCCTAACAAGACACGTTTCCACAGGTCACGAGATGGCTGACCGATCTGCTATTGCCCAGGCGCCGAGGAATCCGACGAAATTCCGGGATGTCCGTTCCGACTAAATGGGTGGAAAGCAGGTCGCCGACATGAACGACTGACACCGGACGTTGGAACCTACAGCTCCTTCCCGGGCTACCGCCGTGTCCTGGAGTGGGCAGCAGTCGGCGCAGGCACACTCCCAGACCGTCGACGCGGCCTGGGCGCCGGTCACCGATGCCCTCGGCGCACTGGCAAGCTTGGCGACGACGGCACCGTCTACCGGATCGTGCTGCTGACCCGACTGCCCCGCACCGACCTGACCGTGGTCTCGCGGTGTCCCGATCAAACCAGGTCTGTAACTTCTGTGGCTGCCGCGTGCCGCACACGAGCGTGGTCGTAGATGTCCGCGTTCGTGCGGATTGCGGTCTCCTCGTGGGCGGTAAGAGTGCGGCGGACTTTTCCGGGTATGCCGGCGACAAGCGATCCGGGTGGGATGTCCGCACCTTCGGGGATCAGGGCATTGGCTGCGATCAAGCTTCCGGCCCCCACGCGTGCCCCGTTCATAACGGTGGCGCCCATTCCGACCAGAACGTCATTTCCGACTGTGCAGCCGTGCAGGATCGCGTTGTGGCCCACGGATACCCCTGTACCGATGACAAGCGGAAATCCAGGATCGGCGTGAAGAACGCAACCGTCTTGGATGTTTGTCCGCTCCCCGATCTCGATGCTTTCCGCATCGCCGCGGACCACTGCGCCATACCAGATGCTCACTTGTGGTCTGATGCGCACAGTCCCGACGACGGTGGCATTCGGTGCGATCCACACATCTTTCGCGATGTTTTGATCGCCTGCGGTCAGAGAAATTCTCACGGTGTTGTCCTTACTGGCTCGAGCCGGTGTCTGTCGGTGGGCCGGCGGGCTGTGGTGAAGTCGTCCTCACCGATCCGGTGAACGTGGACGAGATTGGTGGAACCGACGGTATGGGGCGGTGATCCGGCGACGATGACGACGAGGTCGCCTGGTTGGTACCGATCCAAGGCGAGGAGTGCGCGGTCGACTTGGCGGACCATTTCGTCGGTGGAGTCGACTGGGTCGACGACGAAGGTTTCGGTGCCCCATGTCAGCGCCAACTGATTGCGGACCCGCGGCGTAGGAGTAAACGCCAGCAACGGTAGGTGTGTGTGGAGGCGGGCCAGCCGCCGAACGGTGTCGCCGGACTGTGTGAATGCGACGAGCGCTTTCGCGTGCAATCGTTCGCCGATGTCTCGGGCGGCGAAGGAGATCACTCCGCCGTGGGTTCGGGGGACGTGGGTCAGGGGTGGGACGTGGGTGGACTGCCGTTCGACGGCATCGAGTATCCGGGCCATCGTGCGGACCGTCTCGATCGCATGTCTGCCCACTGAGGTTTCTCCGGAGAGCATCACCGCGTCAGCACCGTCGAGCACGGCGTTCGCGACATCCGAGGCTTCCGCTCGGGTCGGTCGGGCATTGTCGATCATCGATTCGAGCATCTGCGTGGCGACGATGACCGGTCGGGCATTCTCCCGAGCGATCTGCACGGCACGCTTTTGCACGAGCGGTACTTGTTCGAGGGGAAGTTCGACCCCGAGATCTCCTCGGGCGACCATAATCGCGTCGAATGCGATCACAATCTCTTCGAGAGCGTCTACGGCTTCCGGCTTTTCGATCTTCGCGATGACCGGAACCCGGCGTCCGACGCGGTCCATCACCTCGTGGACCCGGTCGATGTCGGCGGGCGATCGCACGAACGAGAGTGCGATCATGTCCACCCCCAATCGAAGTGCGAACTCGAGGTCGTCGATGTCCTTGTCCGACAGGGCGGGGACTGACACGTTCATCCCGGGCAAGGACACGCCCTTGTTGTTCGAGACCGGGCCGCTCTCGACGACTCGGCACACCACGTCATTGCGGTCGACGGCGGTGACGGTCAGCGACACTTTGCCGTCATCGACGAGGAGTCGATCTCCGGGGCGTGCGTCTTGGGCGAGTTGCGTGTAGGTCGTCGATACCCGGTCACGGGAGCCCACGCACTCTTCGACGGTGATACGGACCTCTTCGCCCGGCGCCCATATTGTCGCGCCGTCGGCGAAGCGGCCGAGCCGAATCTTCGGGCCCTGCAGGTCCGCGAGAATCCCTACTGCCTTGCCGGAGTCCCCGGATGCCGACCGCACTCGACGGTAGTTCGCCTCGTGATCGGAGTGGTCCCCGTGACTGAAATTGAGGCGGGCGACATCCATCCCGCTGTCGACGAGCTCTCGGATGCGGTCATCGGTTGCGGTCGCGGGCCCGAGTGTGCAGACAATCTTCGCGCGGCGAAGGGCTGTCGAGGCCGGCGCATCAAGGTCGGTCGCGGAGTTCTCTTTCGCGATGGTCGGGTCGAGGGTGGTGTCCATTGGGCTCCTTGTAAATCGCACTGCATCCAGCCACGTTGTCGAGTCAGCGGTGTGCGTGGACCGAGAGGTAGTCACGGGCAATGCCTGAACCGATCTGTTCGAGGAGGCTTTCCGCGTTGGCCATGCTGTTGCGTTCATCGGGTTCGAGATCGGTGAGGGTGTAGACGGCGCCGAGGCCTACCGCGTGCGCGTCGTCGGCGGTCACGAGGGAGCGACCTGCCACGGCAACGGTGGGTACCCCGACCCGCCGAGCGGCCCGAGCGACGCCGACTGGCCCCTTACCCCGCAGACTCTGCTCGTCGAGGGAGCCCTCACCGACGACGACCAGTGCCGCGGCTTGCACGACGTCCGAGAAGGAGGTGAGTTCGAGGAGTAGTTCGATGCCCGAGGTCAGCCGCGCCCCGAGTACCGCGGCCATTCCGAAGGCCAAACCGCCCGCCGCACCGACACCGGGTGAGTCTCGTATGTCCCGCCCGACTGCCGTAGCGACCACGTCCGCCCAGCGACTGAGGGCGTGATCGAGGTGGGCCACCGTGTGGGGACTGGCACCCTTCTGCGGAGCATACACAAACGCCGCGCCGTGCCGCCCGGTGAGCGGATTGTCGACATCGCACGCAACGATCAACTCGACATCGCGTAGACGAGGATCGAGTGCGTCGACGCACAGGACGTGCGCCTCGGACAGGTCCTGGGCGCAGGGGTAGATGGGGTCCCCGTCGGCGTTGAAGATGCGCGCCCCGAGCGCGGCCAACGCACCGGCACCACCATCGGTGGTGGCACTGCCTCCGACTCCGAGCACAATCCGATGTGCGCCGCGGTCGAGGGCGTCCACCATCAACTGCCCGACCCCCCGGGTGGATGCTGTGCGCGCTGTGGTGCGCGTCGGGCCGCCGGAGCCGAGGTTGGCCAGCCCTGCGGCAGAGGCCATCTCGATGACTGCGGTGTTGCCACGCAGCGCGTAGGTAGCGGTCACCGTCTGCTGCAGTGGGCCGGTGACCGAGCAGGTGACCGGTGCATAGCCTTGTCGAATCATCATCTCGACCGTCCCCTCCCCACCGTCGGCGACCGGGAACTCGATCACCTTCAGATTCGGTGCAGCGGAACGCACACCGCGTGCGAGGGCGGCCGCAGCATCCGACGCAGATGCCGACCCCTTGAACTTGTCCGGGGCGATCACCATGTGGCCGGTGCTGTTGTGTACTGGCGGACTAATCACGAGTCGACCTTCGGTGTTCGATTGTGCCTGGGTCATCGTTGCCTCAGAACGCCACTGACTGCACGGCGATGATGGCTTTGTCGTTCATGGTCTTTACTCCTTGATGGGACTCGGTCTGGTGGGTGTGCTGGCAGGCAGGACCTGGATGGCGCCATCGCGGCCCGGGTATGCGGCGTCGTGATCACGGTCATCCCACGTGTGCGGTGGTGCGGGCTTCGTCGGGCTCGGAATGCGGGCGGCTGCGGGGTCGAGAACTATCCACCGTTGCGGCCTCCACCTCGGTGATGACATCAGGTTCGCGGAGCAGATCTGACGACGAGAAGTTCCCCAGCGGCCCAACGACTATTGACCGCGGCGATCCGGATGGATGCCGCTTGCGGCTGCGTGGAAGGGGCACCCGAACAGCTAGTCAATCCTCGAGGATTCGAGATCTGCCGGCGACGCGCATCGCAGCCCCCCGGCGCTACGTGGGAGGCGAAGCCGACCAGGCACCGACCCGTCCGCGCGGCGTTGCCCGCTCGTACCCACTGCCACCGCCGCGCGATGGCCGTCCTCACCGTGCACCTCCTCGAGCGTCGATCTGATACATCGACGGTAGGTGTGAGCCAGATCATTAAGCAACGTTAAGTTCACCATTCGTGCCGGTCGTCGACGCTTACGATCGCGAGATCATCCTCCCGTCTGGGAGTTATGCCGTTACCGCCAATGCGTCGACTGGGCCGGTAGAGCCGGGGACGCGGGATGTTCGCAACGACTACGGCTGTCTGCCCGCGGTACCAGTTCAGGGAGGTCTATGACGGTGTCGGCCCAGGCGTGAAGGAGTTGGTGGTCGTGGCTGACGGCGAGGATCCCGAGAGCCGCATCAGCTTCCTCTATCAGGACGTGCACTAGCGCGGCGGTGGTAGCGGGGTCGAGCATGGCGGTCATCTCGTCGCAGATCAGGTATCGGGGTCGTTGGATGAGGGCACGGGCGAGGCAGGCTCGCTGCAGTTGTCCGTCGGAGACCTGATGGGGTTGGCGTTGCAGTAGATCGGCCGTGAGACCAACCCGCAGCGCCGTGGTATGAACCGTGCGTGCCCGCTGATCTGCCGGGGTGCCGGTGACAGCAAGCGGTTCTGCGATGATGCGTTCGAGTGTCCACCGCGGTGAGGTTGCCTGCCGAGGTGATGGGAACAGCATCGCGATGCTCCTCTGGCGCCTGCCCCGCAGTCGACTGGGTGGGGTAAGGGGCTCTCCGTCGACGGTGACTGCCCCTGCAGAGGGCAGATGAAGGCCTGCGAGGACACGGGCGAGTGTCGTTTTGCCGGACCCGGATGGTCCAGTCAGGCCGACAACGCTGCCGGCCGGGATCGTCAGGTCGATGTCGGTCAGCAGGGAATATCCCGGGGTGTGGCCGACGGTGATGTTGTGGGCGCGCAGGCTCACCGGGGGGCTCCGATCAGGCGGCGGATCGCATGGGGGCCGCGGTAATCGAGGGAGGTCGGTCTACCGGGCAATCCCGGAACCGGGTAGTGCGGGTGAGTGACACGGTAGTGCGGGAGATTCGTGAGTTGTGGCGGCATCTCGGGTGGCGGTGTGAGTCCGTGCTCGGGCAACGCGGCGAGCAGGGCGCGGGTGTAGGGGTGCCCGGGATCGTCGAGCACTGCTGTGGTGGAGCCGGTTTCGACGATCCGGCCGGAGTGCATCACCGACAGGCGGTCGGCGTGCGTGGGCAGCGCCGCTAGGTCGTGGGTGATGAGCAGGACAGCGGCTCCGGTGTGTGCGCAGTCGTCGAGTAGGTCGAGGACGTGTGAGGTCAGTTGGGGGTCGAGGTTCGAGGTGGGCTCGTCGGCGACGATGACCGCTGGGTCACCGGCGAGCGCGAAGGCGATCGCGGCGCGTTGGGCCATCCCCCCGGACAGCTGGTGCGGGTACAACGCCGCCACGGCGTCGGGTAGGCCCACCCGGATCAGCAGCGATGTCACGGTGTGTCGGGAGTGGAGGTGATGGAGGGTTTCGGTGAGTTGATCGCCGACTGTGCGCACCGGAGTGAGAAATGTTGCGGCCGATTGCGGGACCAGCGCGATGCGGCGGCCGCGTAGGCGACGCCACTGCTTCTCCCGGGTACCGACGAGTTCGGTGGGTGCCGCGTCGCCGCTGGAGAGGGTGACGGTTCCGGTGGTCGTTGCGGTGGCCGGGAGCAAGCCGCACAGCGTCGCAGCGATGATCGACTTGCCGCATCCGGATTCGCCCACCAGGGCGTGTACCTGTCCGGCATCGAGGCGGAGGTCGATATCGCTGACAGCGTGAACAGTTCCGGCGCGGGTGGGGATCCGTACGGTCAGCCCGCGTGCCTCGACAAGCGCGGTCGTCATCGTGGACTCCTTTCCATGATGGGTGGGTTGACACGGTCGCGCACCGCGGCCCCGATCCCGGCTACGGCGAGGGTGGTGAGGATGAGAAGCAGAGCCGGGAAGGTGAGGGTCCACCAGCCGCCGAGGAGCAGTGAGGACCGGGCCTCCTGCAGCAGCGTGCCGAGTGAGGGGCGGTCCGCTGACAGTCCGAGGCCGAGGAACGACAGTGTGCTCTCGTGCCAGATCGCGTGCGGCAGGAGTAATACCACCGCGATCACGGTTTGACCTGCGGCGGCCGGCATGAGGTGGGCTCGCATGACCTGCGCGCGGGTGGCGCCGGCGAGGTACGCGGCGTCGACGAAGGCGCTGCCGCGAACGGTGAGGACCTCGGCGCGAGCGATGCGGGCGACCTGGGTCCAGTGGGTGAGCGCGATCGACGCGATGATCGCGGCCAGGTTGCCGGGGTATAGGGCGACGATGACGATTCCGAGGAGCAGGTGCGGCATGGCGTTGATCCCGTCGACCGTACGCATGGCGAGGCGATCCGCCCACCCTCCCACAGCGGCGGCCACGACCCCGACCGTAGCCCCGAGTGCCGCGGAGGCAAGGGCGCAGACAGCGGCGATCAGGAGCGAGATCCGCAGGCCGGCGGCGACGCGGACGAAGAGGTCCCGGCCCGCGATGTCGGTGCCGAACGGGTGCGACCAGGACGGAGCCTGCCTGGCCGCGGAGAAGTCGGTGAGCCGGTCGTCCACCCCGGCGAGCCATGGGACCAGCAGCGCATACCCGCCGATCACCGCCAGGAACGCCACCCCCAGCCACAGTGTCAGTCCCCCTGATCGGAGGAAGGGTCGATCAGGCATCAGGGTTCACCTTCGGATCCAAAAGGGTGTACGCGATGTCGGCGAGCAGTGACCCGACCAGTACGACCAGTGTCGTTCCCAGCGTCAGTGCCGCCAGAAGCGGGAAATCCAGCCCACGGGCAGACGTGACGACGGCTCCGGCCAGCCCAGGCCAGGAGAAAACCTCCTCGATGATCACGGCGCCGACGATCAGTTCCGGCAAGCGCAAGCCGATCACGGTGGCGAACGGGGCGAGCGCCACCGGAACGATGTGCCGCCACAAAATCACCGCACTCGGCAGACCACGGGCCCGGGCGCCGAGCACCGCATCGGAGGCGGCGGCAGCGCGCACGGACTCACGCACCGACAACAGCAGCCACGGCATCTGCGAGAGCGCCAACACCGCTGAGGGCAGAACGAGATGACGAACAACCTGTCCCACCGTCGGTGCGACACCGGCGTCGGTCAGCCCCGCCACCGGTAACCACCCCAGAGTCAGTGCGAACACGGCAACAGCGGTGAGGGACAGCACGAACGGTGGCACCGCCTGCATTACGGTTGCCGATCCCGTGATCACACGGTCGACCAGCCCGCCGGGGCGGGCGCCAGCACACACTCCGAGCAGTAATGCTGCGCCGATCGCGGAGGACAGGCCGACACCGGTAAGCAGCAGTGTCCACGGCAGTCGTTCACCGATCACCCCAGCGACCGGCTGGGAAAAGCTCCGCGACACACCGAGATCACCGGTAACCAGGTCGGACAGCCACTGCCCGTAGACCTTCCACCACGGTTCGTTCATGCCCAGTTCGGCCGCGATCCGGGCCTGGTCGGCGCTCGAGGTCGTCAGATAGCGGTCGCCGAGGTAGCTCGCCAATGGGTCGAACGGGGACCGGGACGCGACCGCGAACAGCACGGCAGACACAATGCCGAGCAGCGGGACAGCGAAGGCTAGTCGTCGCAGCACCATTCGTCTGACCTTCGCCCGCCGATTGATCGGCGCAGGAACTGGCGCACCGCTGCCGGTGGGCGGTGCCGCGGTGCGGGTGTTCACGGTGACACTCACCGGCGTGTCCAGACGCGCAGATTCCACCACGGCCCCCAGTTCACGCCATGACTGTGCGGTTCCAGAACGGGGGTCGATCCGGTCCAGACGTTTCCGCGTTCGACGTAGGTGTGGTTGAGGAACACCAGCATCACGTAGCCCGGATCGGCGACGTATGCGGTCTGTGCAGTCCGGTAGTCGGCGGCACGTGCCTGCGGGTCCAGGACCCGGCGGGCATCGTCGAGTGCACGGTCGACGGCAGGGTTCACATAATCGGAGGCGTTGTCGTACGGGGATCCGGCACCAGGCACCGCGAACCGTGAGTGCAGCGTCGAGTACACCTGCGGGTCCGGGTCGAACGGCAGGTCACCACCACCGAGCAATCCAGCCTTGCTCGGCAGCTGATCCGGGAAGGTGGAACGGTCGACGGCTTCGACGTTGACCCGGACACCGAGCCTCTCCGCGTCGGAGACGAACGCCTGAGCGAGGTCCCGGCGCAGGGTGTCCTCGGGGAAGTACATGATCGTGAACTCCGCACGCACACCGCTCTTCGCGCGGATACCGTCGCTGCCGCGCATCCAGCCGGCCTCGTCGAGTAGTGCGGCAGCGCGGGCCGGGTCGTGCCGGAAGGCTGCGGTCGGTTCGTAGGCGGCGCCGTACACCTCGGGGATCGGTGTCGAGGCGGGCCGGCCATACCCGCCGAGGATGTGGTCGACCATGCCCTGCCGGTCCACCGCCAGGTTCAGAGCCATTCGCACGGCGGGGTCTGCGGTGACAGGGTTGTCGGCGGGCAGTGTGACCCCGCGCCAGTCAGCGGACGTGTTCACCCTTACCCGGTATCCGGGCTTGTTCCGAAAGGTGTTGGCCAGCAACGGTGGGACGTTTGTGCCGTCGAGCTCCCCGGCCGCCATCCGCTGCGCTCGGGCGTTGTCGTCCGGCGCGTAGATCACCGTCAGCTTCTTCACCTGCGGTGCGCCGTCCCAGTAGTCCGCGTTGGCCTCGTACACCGCCTGGTCCGGCCTCGAGGACACGAGCTTGTACGGGCCGGTTCCGACCGGCGCGGTATTCAGGGTGGACTCTTCGGCGCGCCCGCCGGACAGTCGCTCGGCCGGAGCGATTCCCAGGAGCATCTTCGTCGTCCACGCCGCGTACGGGTACTCGAGGCGGAACAGTACCGTCGACGGATCCACGGCGGTCACCGCATCGATCATGTCGAGGCTGCTCAGCAGCGGTGACGCGGACAGTGGATCCAAGATGGCGACGTACGTCGCCGCGACGTCGTACGCGTCGAGCCCGGTGCCGTCGGTGAAGCGGACATCCTCACGAATCTTGACGGTCACAAGTAGTCCGTCCTCGCCGACAGTGGGCATGTCCGCGGCAAGCGCCGGTTCGAAAGTCGGCATGCCGTCGCCTCCGACGAGGCGAAGCAAGCCGTCGTAGATCTTCGACTCTCCCGCCTCCCCGTGCCCATTGATGGGGTTGTAGCCCCCGAGTTCGTAACCATCGGCCAACACCAGGGCATCCGAGTCGGACGGGACCCGTTCCCCGGGAACTGAGCAGCCGCCAATAGCCAAGGCGGCGGCCACCGTCGTGGTGATGATCAGCGGTCGACGTCGGTGACCGATCACAGTCGATCTCTCCTTTTCGCGTGAGCGCGGCACCGCCACCCGACATGTGCACATTTGTTCAGGTGTTCAGGTGTTCAGGTAATTGCGCCGGGTTCTCCGCCGAAGGGTGGGCAGCCCGATCCGCGGGTGTTCGAGTCCCCACAAGGGGTGTCCTGTCCTCAAAGGGAGGGCACCGTCGCGGATATCGAGATCCGCGATGGTGCCGCACACGCGCTTCTACGAACGGCCGCCGGCAGCGGTTACGGATCGGCGAAGGGCGGGTGAGTCCCCGAGTCGGGCCCGCATTCGTTCCAACTGCACATACGCGGTGTTCCGGTAGGCGACCAGATCCGCCTGCGCCGTGGAATCCAGGTCGAGAATTCCACGGCCGGACTTGATGCCGAGGTTGCCCTCGGCGACGGACTGTGTCAGCACCTCCGGTGTGGCGAATCGCTCGCCGTAGGCATTCTCGAGCGTACGGAACGTGTCCTTGTAGACGTCGAGGCCCGCCATGTCTGCGATGGCGAATGGACCGAAGAGCGACAGCCTGAAGCCGAACGAATTCGACACGATCGCATCGATCTCCGACGCGGTGGCCACGTTCTC
Organism: Rhodococcus sp. LB1; assembly: GCF_001583455.1. Lineage (NCBI taxonomy): Bacteria > Bacillati > Actinomycetota > Actinomycetes > Mycobacteriales > Nocardiaceae > Rhodococcus > Rhodococcus sp. LB1. The sequence continues at coordinate 10,488 of NZ_LTCZ01000043.1, forward strand.
CTCGAGCATCCTCGCCGCTTCCTTGTACAAGGCGTACTGAAGCCGGTTGGCTACGAACCCGGGGCTGTCGGACACGGTGGACGGGTGCTTGCCCACTGCTCGGATCAGGTCGCAGGACAGGGCGACGAGTTCGGGCCGCGTCGCCTGGTGGGGAATGATCTCGACGCAGGGGATGAACGGCACCGGGTTCATGAAGTGCACTCCCAGGAAGCGTTCGGGGTTGGTCACTCCTTCTGCCAGTGACGTGATCGAGATGGCGGAGGTGTTGGTGCCGATCACCGCGGTCTCATTGGCGCCGGAGATCCTTCGCAGCACATCGAGCTTGACGGCCGGGATCTCGGGAACCGCCTCGATGACGAAGTCGGCGTCCGAGACTGCGGATTCCATGGACTCGGCCGCGCCCAGGTTGGCCTGGATTGCTGCCGCCGAACCCTGCGGCAGCAGGTCCTTGGACTCGAATTCGAGCGCCTCGGCGTGGAGCCGGTCCCGCGCCGCCGAAGCGGAGGCGGCATCGACGTCTGCGATGCTGACGCGGTAGCCGTGGGCGGCGCAGATCTGGGCGATGCCGCCGCCCATGTACCCGGCTCCAACGACAGCAATGTGCCGAATTGATTCTGTGGTCGTCATCGACCGTCACCTCTCACTGAGTGCGGATGGAAGAACCATCCATTTGATTTGTCATGGGATCGGATGACCCCGCGTCGGCGTCGACCCGGTGTTCATGCGAGTGCAGGTGCTCGGCGACGAGCACCTGCACTCGGTCGGCCACGACGCGGACCGGAACACCGGTCGCGGCGGCTACCTTGTGCAGATCGTCGTGCTCCGGCTTGGCCCGGTGCGGTCCGACTTTCACCCGTACCGGAATCCCGTCGACGTCGACATGGATCCACGTGCGAGGCAGCGTTCGGCGATCAATTGTCGTGCGCCGAACGCCCAGCGTTCCAGTCCTGCTGAGCAGACATACCTCGACGGAGGCGACGGAGGGCGGACTGCAGAGGGCCGAAATCACGTGTGCCGGCCGATTCTTCTTCCCTACCACCGGTGCGATCCAGGCATCCGCCGCACCCGAGTCGAGTAGTTCACCGACGAGTTGTCCGAGGACCTCGCCGGTGACGTCGTCGACGGTGGTCTCCAGCATCACCATCGAATCGACTGGTGCATTGCGTGCCACCTTCGAACCCAGCACCGCGGTGAGCACATTCGGCCGACCAGGGGTATCGCGCGAACCCGCACCGTAGCCGACCGCATCGATGGTCATTTCCGGAACCGGTCCGTAGCGTGCTCCCATTGCGGAGAGCAGTGCGGCGCCGGTGGGTGTCACCGTTTCGGTGGGTGTGTCGATGCCGATGACGGTGGCGCCCCGCAGCAGACCGAGGGTTGCCGGTGCAGGCACCGGAAGTATTCCGTGCGTAGCCCTTGTTTGACCGATGCCGAGCCCCACGGCGCCGGACCACACTTCGTCGATGCCGAGCGCGTGCAGCGCCGCCGCGACGCCGACCGTATCGACGATGGTGTCGACACCGCCGAGTTCGTGAAGGTGGATGGATTCCACTGGTGCACCATGGATCGTGGATTCGATCTGGGCCACCGAGTGAATTGCCGTGACAGCGAGGTCCGCAGCCGCGGAGGGCTGCGCTCTGCGGGCCATGTCCAGGAGCTCGACAGCGTGTCGTTCGGTCACGATCTCGTCGACATCGACAACGGCGTGCAGGGCACGAACACCCTGTCGCTCGACGGAGTCGGTCGTCAGATGCCAGCCGGTGATTCCTGTCGAGTCGATCGCCGAACGAACCTGGTCGATGGGTGCGCCGAGATCGAGTAGCGCGCCGAGCAACATATCTCCGGAGATGCCGGCTATGGGGTTGAGCCACAGGATCATGATCGTCCGTTTTCGTCGGTGCGGGGCCGGCAGCACAGCATCGACAGGCGGTGTGCCGCCATGGCGGCACCGAACCCGGAATCGATGTTGACCACGGTCATACCGGCGGCGCAGGAGGTCATCATCGCCATCAACGCGGTGATTCCCTCCAGCGCCGCGCCGTATCCAGTGGAGGTGGGGACGCAGATCACCGGTGCCGCAACGAGCCCACCGAGGACACTCGCGAGCGCTCCTTCCATGCCGGCCACGACGACCACGGCGTCGAAACGCCGGATTTCGTCGATGCGCGCCATGAGTCGATGCAGGCCTGCGACTCCGACGTCCCGCACATCGGTGACCGCCAGTCCGATCGCTGTCGCGACCGCGATCGCTTCCGCGGCGACGGGCCCATCGGCCGTCCCGGCGGTCACGACACCAAGGGTGAAGCTCTTGCGCCCGGCGGGGCGCCACACCAATAGCCGTGCAAGGTGGTCGTAGACGCCGTCCTCGACACCCGCCATCACCTCGGCGGCGACATCGGGCGACACCCGGGTGACCAGTACCGGACCCGAATTGGTTCCCAGCAGCAGCCGCACGATTCTCACGATTTCCGCGACCGTCTTTCCAGGTCCGTAGACCACTTCGGGCAAACCCTGCCGCCGTTCGCGATCGAAGTCGACCGTGAAGTTCTCAGCCATCGAAACACTCATCGCGACACCGGCGTCAAGGACAACAATGCGTTCATTCCGCCACTGCGCAGACCACCGAGGTCGAGGGAACCGAACACGAAGCCGGCACTGCGCAGTGCCGTCAGGATGTCGCCGCGACGTTCGAATGCACTGGTCAATTCGGTGTCCGCGATCTCGACGCGGGCCAGTGTGCCATCCGCGTGTGCGCGCACCCGGAATTCGCGAAAGCCGAATTGGCGCAGAGACTCTTCTGCCCGTTCGATGCGCCCAAGAAGTTCCGGCGTGACGTTGTCTCCGTAAGCGATGCGCGAAGAAAGGCATGCTGCGGCGGGCTTGTCGGCGGTTGCCAACCCAAGTTCCCGGCTGATGGAGCGCACATCGTATTTGGTGAGTTCCGCGTCGACCATCGGGAAGATCGCACCCCGTGCGACCGCGGCAGACTGTCCTGGCCGATGATCGCCGAGGTCATCGAGGTTGGTTCCCAATGCCATCCGCGCACCCATCATCGTGGCGAGTGGAATCAACGCGTCGAACAGGGCGGTCTTGCAGTGGAAGCAACGGTTGCCGGTGTTCGCAACGTAATCGGGGTTGTCCAGCTCGTCGGTGCAGACCTCGACGTGTGGGATGTTCTGCTCCTGCGCGAAGGTCCTCGCGGCCACCCTTTCCGATGCCGGAAGGCTCGCAGAAACGGCCGTGACGGCCACTGCCCGATCACCGAGCGCGCGATGGGCCGCAGAGGCAAGCAGTGCGGAGTCGGCGCCGCCGGAGAAGGCGATCAGTAGCTTGTCTTCTTGACTCAGGCGAGCCATGAGTCGGGCGAGTAGTTCACTCATGAGTGTGTGCCTCGATCAGGTAGGGGATCGTCTGCGGGCCCTCGGGGAGAACGCAGACCCGGGCATCGGGCCCGACGGCGGCCAGTCCCGCTTCGACTGCGGCGGCGATGTCCTCCACCAGGAACAGGTGTGCGGTACGCAATTCCTCGTCCGACAGATGTGTGGTGTGCATGCCGACGCGGGCGGTGGCGAGCAGGCGCGCAAGTACCTGTACTTGCCACTGATCGGGGACCGTTTCGGTGCGCGCGGAGATCGCCGCCAACAGCTCGGCCGGGGTCGGCTCCGACGCCAGGACCTCTCGGAAAGAACCGTGATCGGGAAACCCGTCACTGCATTCGGCCGCGCAGATGATCAGTCCGCCCGGTTTGACCACCGTAGCGGCGGCGGTCATCCCCTTGACCGCCTGGTAGACGCTCTGGTCGAGCGGGAAACCTGCGTTCGTCGTCACCACGACGTCGTATAGCTGGGGGACCGGACACATGGACAGCTCATGGACCACCTCGCGTGCAGCGGCATGCATGGCGAGCAGTTCGCCGCCGAATGCGGCGATCACCTTCTGCTCACGGTTGAGTACCACATCGAACGCGAAGTCGACGCCGGTGCCGTGGGCGATGGCGCGAATGTCGTCGTGTACCGGGTTGCCCTCGCACACCGCCCACGTGGCACGGTCACTGCCGATCCGCGCGGCGTTGTGCAGTGTCAGTACAGTCTCGAGACCGGCCAATCCCGGAGCGACCAGCTTGGGACCACCGCTGAACCCGGCGAAGAAGTGAGGCTCGACGAAACCCGTCGTGATTCGGATGTCTGCGTCGACCCAGTGGCGGTTGAGCCACACCGGAACACCGTCGCCGTAGGTACCCATCCATGCCAGGGACTCGGTGTCGCGCGCATCGTGATTGACGATGCGCATCGTGTCGACGAGTTCGTCGCCCAACATCTGCCGCAGTTCGCTGTCGGTGTTGCCGCGGTGGGTCCCCGTTGCTACCAGCAATGTGAAGTCATCACGGGATGCAATGCCCTCGAGTTCGGCGAGGAGTGCTCTCACCATGAGTTCGCGCGGTTGCGGTCTGGTGAGGTCACAGAGCGAGACCGCGATACGCTGCCCGGGTGTGACGATGTCCCGCAGCGGGCGGCCGGAGACCGGCTTTGCCAGCGCGTCACGCAGGGTCGAGGCGGGGTCGGGAGCCGCCTCCAGGAATTTGGGAGCGACGACGGTGGTGCGGTCGGACGGAAAATCTACCGTCAAACCCGTGGAACCGTACGCGAGGGTCACCGGCAGAACCGCACCCGGTTGGGTCGTAGTCAACAGTTTCTCCTTTGTTGCGATCCACGATCAGATGCACAACGGCATGTCATTCGATTGTTTGGATTCTCGAGACTCCAAACGAGAGCGGCACTGCCCGTGATTAATTCGTCGTGAACGAGGGGTTGGGTGTCATCGTCTGATCAGAATGCGACTTTGTCGGCGCCCTTGAGGTCGAGCATTTCGCGGGCTTCGTCCGGTGTTGCCACCTCGAAGTTCAGGGCCTCGAGAATCGTTCGGATGCGGGTGACCTGCTCGGCGTTGGAGGCGGCCAACTGCCCGGGTCCGATCCACAGTGAGTCTTCCAACCCCACACGCACATGGGATCCGATGGCGGCACCGATGGTCGCCAGTGGCATCTGGTTCCGACCTGCACCGAGGATCGACCATTCGTAGCTGTCTCCGAGGAGCCGGTCTGCGGTTCGCCGCATGTGCATGAGATCTTCGGGGTGTGCTCCGATTCCGCCGAGAAGCCCGAACACGGACTGGACGAAGAGCGGTCCCCGCGCCAAGCCGCGGCCGTGGAAGTGGGCGAGGTTGTTGAGGTGCGAGATGTCGTAGCACTCGAACTCGAACCGAGTGCCGTTGGAGTTACCGATCTCGAGGATGCGCTCGATATCCGCGAAGGTGTTCTTGAAGACGAGATCGCGTGACTTCTCCAGCGCGTCGCGTTCCCAATCGTCCTTGAAGTCCGAGAACCGGTCCAGCATGGGGTACAGGCCGAAGTTCATCGAGCCCATGTTCAACGAGGCGAGCTCCGGCGAGAATGTGGCCACCGGTTTCATCCGCTCCTCGACGCTCATGTGCGGCGAGCCGCCGGTCGTGATGTTGATGACCGCGTCGGTGTTTGCCTTCAGCTTCGCCAGGATCGGTTCGAAATGCTTCGGGTCCTGTGAGGGCCTGCCGTCTTCGGGATCACGGGCGTGCATGTGAACGATGGCCGCGCCGGCCTCTGCTGCTCCGATTGCCGCCTCGGCAATTTCGTTGGCCGTGACGGGGAGGTGCGGGGACATGCTGGGGGTGTGGATCGCGCCGGTGACAGCGCTGGTGATGATCACTTTGCGTTTGCTGGACATGGTGTTTCCTTCTCTGATGTCTGAGGTGGTCAGAAGAGCTTGTCGGTGTTTCCGTCAACAGCCATCGCCTGGCCGTTGACATTGCGGGCCAGTCCGCTCGACAGGAAGACGGCCATGTTCGCGATGTCGGTAGCGTCAATCAGGCGTCCGAGCGAGGACTGTCCGCGGTACAGGGCCGCCACCTCATCCACCGGCCGGCCGACCATGTCGGCTTTCGCTGCGATCACCGCGTCGATACGTGGCCCGTCGACAGCGCCCGGGCAGATCGCATTGACGCGCAAGCCCTCGGCGCCGAGTTCGATCGCCAAAGACTTGGTGAAACCGATGACCGCCCACTTCGATGCCGAATACGGGCTGCGACCGGCCATGCCGAGCCGGCCGGCGGCCGAGGACATGTTGATGATCGATGCCTCGGATGATTTCCGCAGGAGGGGGAGGGCATGCTTGACGCAGAAGAACTGACCATGGACGTTGACATCGAACGTGGCCTTCCACGCAGCCGAGTCGAGCGAGTCGACAGGACCCGTCGGTCCCGCAACACCGGCGTTGTTCACCAGCACATCCAGACCGCCGAAGTTGTCGACCACGGACGTCATCAGGGTACGGACCTGGTCCTCGTCCGACACGTCGCTCACCGCAGCGACGAACCCGGCGGCCTTGGCGTTGTCGACTACCACCGGATCGATGTCGGTGACGAAGACGTCGGCTCCCAGACTCTTGAAGCTCGTCGCAATGGCGAGTCCAATGCCTGCTGCGCCGGCGGTAACGAGTACTCGTCGACCGGAGAAGTCCAGGGCTGATGAAGTCATGGGTAAAGCTCCTTTGTGATTGCCCGCCAGGACGGAGGGATTGGGTTGGTGAAGAATGGATTTGCGCCTTCAGTGCGCAGCGACGGCAGCCTTGCCTGGGTCCTGGGTGCCCATCTTGAGGCCCAGTGTCAGCAACGCTCCGACGGTGCACATTCCGGCGACGAACCACAGTCCGTTGAGTTTGCTCCCGGTCGCCTCTTCCACGAAGCCCATGACGTACGGACCGACGAAACCTCCGGTGAGGCCGATGGTGTTGACGAATGCCAGTCCGGCCGCCAGTGCCTTCCCGCTGAGTCGGGTAGCAGGGTATGTGAACAGAATAGGCTGCAGTGCAAAGAAATTGAAAGCTGCGAGGCAGAATCCGATGAGTCCGAGTATCGGACCCCCCACCGCGCCGAGTGTGAACCCTGCTGCGATTCCCACCATGGTGCACGTGGCGATCTTGTGGGACCGGCTGCCGGTCGTCGCCAGTTTGGGCACGGTCAATGCGCCGATGCCGCAGAAGATCCACGGAACTGCGGTCAGCAACCCGATCTGAATGCTGGTGAGAGTTCCGTACGTGCCGATGATGGAAGGTAGGAAGAAGCTCAGTGAGTACACCGCGACCTGGTGCGTAAAGTAGATCGCGACCACGAGGAGGATCTGGCGGTCCTTGATGATGTCGCGAAGCCGGGAATTACCAGCCGCGTCAGCTCCGGCTTGTTCCTCGGCCGCGATACGGGCCTCCAGATCTTCGGCCTCCTCGCGAGTGAGGAACGTTGCCTGAGTTGGCTTGTTGGGCAGCTTCTTCCAGACCACGATGGCCAGCAGGCATGCGGGCAGACCCTCGAGGATGAACATCCACTGCCAGCCGTGCAGGCCGCCGAGGCCGTCCAACGTCAGCAGTAGCCCGCCGAGGGGTGCGCCGATGACATTGGCGATCACGACGCCCAGCAGGAAGACACCGATGGCCTTGGCTCGATCCTTTACCACGAACCACTGCGTCAGAAAGTACATGACGCCGGGGAACAGGCCGGCTTCGGCGATGCCGAGGAGCATACGGAGGATGTAGAAGGACCATTCTCCTTGGACGAGCGCCATGGCGGCGGACAACAGGCCCCAGGTGACCATGATGCGCGTGATCCAGAATCGGGCCCCGACCTTGTGCATGATCAGGTTCGACGGGATCTCCGAACATGCATAGGTGAGAAAGAAGAGTCCCGCGCCGATCCCGTAGGCGGTGGCTGAGATGCCGAGATCGATCTCCATTCGGTCCTTGGCCATGCCGATATTGGATCGGTCGATGAACGCCAGAACGTACGCGCCGATCAACAACGGCATCAAGTGCCTGGAGATCACCTTGCTGATGACCTCGGGGGGTCTCTTGGTCGTGGACGTCAGGATGTCGGACATAGGTTTTCCTCTGCAGTGTGATGCGTGCTGGATGCGCGTGTGAGGTCGGCGCTGGGGGGAGAATGAGTCCTGTCGTTCTAGTGCGCGTCTGAGATGCTTTGGTTGGCCGGCTGGCAGCCGCAGGTTCGGCCCACATACATGCGGTGCTCGCAGATCACTTCCCGGTGGGTGGATCGAGGATGGGTAATCTGATCGAGCAGAAGATCGAAAGCCCGCTCGGCCATCTCTTTCATCGGCTGGACTACGGTGGTCAGGGAGATCAGCGCGGATCTGCTGTGCGGAAGTCCGTCGCCGCCGACTACGGCGACATCCTCGGGTATCCGCAGGCCCAGCGACAGCGCATGCTCCATGAATCCGATCGCGATCTCGTCGGAGCCGCACACGACGGCGCGTGGTGGGTTCGACGAACCGAGCAGCGACGCCGCGGCGATCCGCCCGCCATCGTTGTCGAGTCGGGTGCTGATCTTGCGCATTCCCGAAACGTCGACTCCGGCTTCCGCGGCGGTCCTTACGAACGCTACCTCCCGTTCGAGAGAGGCGGTCGAGAAACGGGGTCCGATGACGGTCGCGATCTCGGTATACCCGTGCGCAAGAACATGGTTCATCAAATCAGTGGCCGCCGCATCGAAGTTGATTCCCACGAAATCGCTCTGAAGATGATGGGATCTGCGCGACAGGCAGACATACGGTATGCGCTTCTGGCGAAACACCCGCAGAGCGCGAAGATCCTCACGGAGCGAGGCGGCGATGATGACGCCGTCGACGTTGCGTGCAGCAAGAGTGGCGGCCACTTGAGCGAGGGTGTCGGGATCGTCCTGTGTGGTGGCGACGAAGACGTCGATGCCCTCTTCCCGGGTGGCGGAGATGATGTGCTGAGCCCATCCCGTGTACATCTGATTGACGATGTTGGGGAGAATCAGACCCACCACGCGAGTCAGTAGCGGATCTCTGCGCTGCCCGCCGATCGGGCGGTATCCCAGTTCGGCGGCCGTCTTGATGATCCGTCGGCGCGTCTCGACGGAAACACCGCCACGCCCGTTCATCACGTAGCTGACGGTGGCGGACGAGACGCCACAGGCCCGCGCGACGGCAGCCGCCGAGACCTTCCGGGGAGTCGTTGCCGAATCGGCGGTCTCGATCTTCACTGTGCCTCCCTTCGCCGGGGTGATTGGACGATTAAGTCCTTTCGTAAGTGACCTCCATTACAGTCGCAACCTAAAGCTTTAAGCAACGTTAAGTTCGACGGATCTTTTCGATAGGAGTCGAATGTGCTTGCCAAGGCGTACTGAAGGGCTGGTTCTGCTGCACGTCTGGCTCATCGCCCCAGGTAGAGCGCACAAGGGGTCTCCTTGGGGCGCGCTTGGACAGCACACCGTCAGCCGAAGTGCCGGTCCATCGTGTGCTCGCCCGGTCCCTCCACGTGGAGTGCGCGATGTGGAGGATGCCGGCCATGACGGCTTCTGCGCGAGTTCGAACGAGGCACGACCGGGCCCCGAGGTGAGGCACACGCCCCTGATGAAGGAGAGCGGGACGGGCGGGCGGTCCCATCCAGCGGGCTCAGGCTGCTATGAGCGCCTCGCCAGGCCCGCCGGTAAGGGGCCCGGCGCAGACCCGCAGCTATCCGCGTCGGGCGGTTGTGTCCCGTACCTGGATGCCGTAGGGCAGTAGTTCGCTGCGTGGGGGATTCTCGTCGCCGGCGATCCGTTGAAGGATCATGCGAGCGGCCCGTTGGCCCATCAGGTCTCGTGGCACGGTCACGGTGCTCAATTGCAAGGGACCTGCGCTCGAGAAACTCATGTCGTCGAATCCGGTCAACGCCACATCTTCGGGCACTCGTTTGCCGATTTCTCGACAGACGTCGAGAACGCCGAGGGCGATCAGATCATTGCCGCAGACGATCGCGTCGGTTTCGGGGTGTTCGGCGAATAGTGCTCGTGCACGCTGTGCTCCGGATGCGCGGGTAAGTTCGCCCCACAGATCGGGTTCGTTGATCGCCTGCACGCCCGCTTTGGCGAGGGCGTCGCGGTATCCACTCATGCGATTGGCGGACACGCTGGACGTGCCGGGACCGCCGAGGATGGCGACGTTGCGCCGGCCGGTGGCGACGACATGCGAGGCCATCTCGAACGAGGCGGAATAGTCGTCGATACCGACCCAGTCCGAGGGCTCGCCCTCGATCTTGCGGTAGAGCTGCACAATCGGGATGTTCTCGTGACGAAGCTTGTCGAGCAGCGGCTTGTCGTCGGCGACGAGCGAGGTGAAGATCAGGCCGCTGCAGTTCCGATCCACCTGTGCCAGCGCGACATCGGCCTGACGCGAGCCATCCACACCGACGTGGGAGACGAACACCTCGTAGCCCTCTTCAGCGGCGGCAGCGACCACACCCCCGGCGACCTCGGTGTAAAAGGGGTTCGCGATGTCAGCGAGGAGAAGCCCGATCGCTTTCGTGGTACCGGCTCGAAGCTCACGGGCGATTCGACTAGGTCGAAATCCCATCTCTTCGGCGATGGCGAGGATTCGCTGGCGACGCTCTTCGCTCACCCCCGGAGCCCCACTGAGTGCGTACGAGACCGCCGCCGACGACACCCCTGCCTTGCGTGCGACATCGCTCATCGTCACGCGGCGAGGACGGCCACCGACACGACGGTCCCCGCTCTGAGGCTGAGTGGTATCGGTCATACCGGAGAGCTTAGTCGGTTAAGTGCCAGGGCGGCGCCAAGGTGCCATCGGCGGCACGATCTGGTGATTCGGTTAAGCAGGCTATATTCTCTTGCAATTATGGACCTGGTCATCCGATAGTGACTTGAGTCGTGACATATATACCCAGTTAAAGGCGTGATTTACCTCGGCAATGTCCCGCTCTTGTGCTCTGCAACACAACGATGTAGCGTCA
>NZ_LTCZ01000044.1:0-26397 GCF_001583455.1 Rhodococcus sp. LB1
CGTCGACGGCGCACCCGTCGGCAAGTCCGATCGTCTGTCCGCAGGCACCTGGCTCGAAGTGGAACTGCCCGAACCGCCGCGTCCGCTGACCATCGAGGCGGAACCCGTCGAAGGCATGGAAATCCTGTACGCCGACGACGACGTGGTCGCCGTCGACAAACCGGTGGGTGTGGCCGCCCACGCCAGCGTGGGCTGGACCGGTCCGACCGTGATCGGCGGTCTCGCCGCCGCGGGCTTCCGGATCTCGACGTCCGGTGCGCACGAGCGCCAGGGCATCGTGCACCGGCTGGACGTCGGCACGTCCGGAGTGATGGTGGTGGCCACGTCGGAACGCGCCTACACACTCCTCAAGCGCGCATTCAAGCAGCGGACCATCGACAAGCGGTACCACGCGCTGGTGCAGGGTCACCCGGATCCGAGCAGCGGAACCATCGACGCGCCGATCGGCAGGCACCGCAGCAACGACTGGAAGTTCGCTGTCACCGCGGACGGCAAGCCCAGCATCACGCACTACGACACGGTCGAGGCGTTCCAGGCGGCGAGCCTGCTGGACATCCACCTCGAAACGGGCCGGACCCATCAGATCCGCGTCCACTTCGCCGCACTGCGGCACCCGTGCTGCGGCGACCTCACATACGGGGCCGATCCGCGGCTGGCGGAACGTCTCGGGCTGGAGCGGCAGTGGCTGCACGCTCGGTCGCTCGGTTTCGCGCATCCCGCGGACGGGCGGTGGGTCGAGATCACGTCCAAGTACCCGAAGGATCTCGAGGACGCTCTCGGGGTTCTGCGGGCGAGCTGAGGTGAGGCGCCCGTACCCGAGCGGTACCGCGGTGCCGGCAGTGCTCACCGCCGCCGCCCTGATCGCGCTGACGGTCGTGCTCGGAGTACTGCATCCTGTCCGGCGGGCGCCCGTGTCGACGGACACGCTGGGCCCGGACAACGGGGAAGTGGTGGCCGACTACCTGGCCCTGGCGGACCGGTCGCTCGACGCGCCGGACGCGCGCCGAGAGCACTGGGCGCTGGTCTCGTTCACGCGTCCGGTGACGACGGAGGTCGTCCGGGACGCCGCGTCCGGCACCCGGGTGTCGCAGGTGCTCTTCCGTGTGCCCCTGGACCGGGTGCAGACACCCCTCGTTCCCGTGTCCGTCGCGGCAGGCGATGCGGCGCTCGCACGGGCGAGCGTCCTGGCCGCCGGACGCGCCCAGGCGATGAGGGGCGAAACGGAGCGGCAGGCGCAGATCGCGGCGGTGTCGTCGGAGGAACTCGCCCGGAACTGCGCGTGCGTGATCGGTGTCGTCGTCCGCGGTGATCACGAAGCCCTCACCGCGCTGCGGTCCGCCCCGGACGTCCGGGCGGTCGAGGCGCTCGGAGCCGACGCCGTCGCCGGGCGGTTCGCCGTGCGCCCGCTGCTGCCGGAGCAGGTCGAGATCGTCGCGCCCGGCCCCGACGACGGCATCGTCCCGGGGAGCGGTTCGTGAAGGCGAGGAAGGCGGAAACCGTGGGCGCCGCCTGCGGAGTCGGCGCCTACGTGCTGTGGGGCGCGTTCCCGGCGTTCTTCGGATTGCTCGGCCCGGCCGGGTCGGTGGAGATCCTCGCGCACCGGGTGGTGTGGACGCTCGCGCTCATGTTCGTCGTCCTCGCGGTCTCGGGCCGGCTCCGGTCGCTGCGCGGGCTGAGTGTGCGCACCTGGCTGCTGGTCACGGCCGCGTCGACGGCCATCGCGGTGAACTGGGGCACCTATATCTACGGGGTCACCTCGGACCGGGTGGTCGAGACGGCGCTCGGCTACTTCATCAACCCGTTGGTGAGCGTGCTGCTCGGGGTCCTGATCTTCCGGGAACGGCTCGTCCCCGCCCAGATCGTCGCCCTCGCGCTCGCCGCCGCCGCGGTGATCGTGATCACCGTCGACTACGGGCATCCGCCGTACATCGCGCTGACCCTGGCCGCGTCGTTCGCGCTGTACGGGCTGTGCAAGAAGGTGATGCCGCTCGACCCGCGGACGAGCCTGACCGCCGAGGGAATCGTGGCCGCGCCCGTCGCGATCGGCTACCTCGTGTTCCTCGCCCTCACCGGGGCAGGCACGTTCCTCGGGTTCGGGATGGGTCACACCCTGTTGCTGTTGGCCGCGGGACCGGTGACCGCGCTGCCGCTGTTGCTGTTCGGCGCGGCCGCGCAACGGGTGCCGTTGCGCACACTCGGCATGCTGCAGTACCTGACGCCGGCGCTGCAGATGGCGTGGGGTGTCGCCGTTCTCCACGAGGACATGCCCGCGTCGCGGTGGATCGGTTTCGCGCTGATCTGGGTGGCACTCGCGATCTTCAGTACCGATGCGCTGGTACGGGTCCGGCGCGAGCGGCGAAATACCGAACCGTCCCAGGCGCCCGTCCAGTAACTCGCGTCACGACTTCTCCGACACCCGCCGTCGGCGACCGGTGCTGTCGGTCCGAGGGCCTACACTCGTGAGGCTCCCAGACCTTCAGAGAGGCGCACGTGGCTGACTCGTTCGTACATCTGCACAATCACACCGAGTACTCGATGCTCGACGGTGCGGCCAAGGTCGGCCCCCTGTTCGAAGAGGCCGAGCGACTGGGGATGTCGGCGGTCGGCATGACCGACCACGGCAACATGTACGGCGCCAGCGAGTTCTACAACGTCGCGAAGAAGCAGGGCATCAAGCCGATCATCGGCATCGAGGCGTACATCGCGCCCGAGTCCCGCTTCAACACCAAGCGCGTGCTGTGGGGCGACCGCAGCCAGAAGTCCGACGACGTCTCCGGTAGCGGTGCGTACACCCACATGACGATGGTCGCGGAGAACGCGACCGGTCTGCGGAACCTGTTCAAGCTGTCCTCGCTCGCGTCGATCGAGGGTCAGCTCGGCAAGTGGGCGCGGATGGACGAAGAGCTCATCGCCACCCACCACGAGGGCATCATCGCGACCACGGGCTGCCCGTCCGGTGAGATCCAGACCCGGCTGCGACTCGGCCACGACCGCGAGGCGCTCGAGGCCGCCGCCAAGTGGCAGGAGATCTGGGGCAAGGACAACTTCTTCCTCGAGCTGATGGACCACGGACTCTCGATCGAGCGACGGGTGCGCGAGGGCCTGCTCGAGATCAGCAAGAAGCTCGAGATTCCGCCGCTCGCCACCAACGACTGCCACTACGTCACCAAGGAAGCCGCGGAGAACCACGAGGCGCTTCTCTGCATCCAGACCGGTAAGACGCTGTCCGACCCCACCCGGTTCAAGTTCGACGGCGACGGCTACTACCTGAAGCCGGCCGCGGAGATGCGGGCGCTGTGGGACGACCAGGTGCCCGGCGCGTGCGACAACACACTGCTGATCGCCGAGCGGGTCCAGTCGTACGACGACGTCTGGGCGCACCACGACCGGATGCCGATCTTCCCGGTCCCCGAGGGTGAGACGCAGGGCACCTGGTTGCGCAAGGAGGTCATGCGCGGACTGGATCGCCGGTTCCCCGACGGACCCCCCGAGGAGTACCTCGCCCGCGCCGACTACGAGATCGGCGTCATCCTCGAAATGGGTTTCCCCGCCTACTTCCTCGTCGTCGGTGACCTCATCAACCACGCCCGGGAGGTCGGCATCCGCGTCGGCCCCGGCCGAGGCTCGGCGGCCGGTTCGCTCGTCGCCTACGCGATGGGCATCACCAACATCGACCCCATCCCGCACGGTCTGCTGTTCGAGCGGTTCCTGAACCCCGAACGCGTCTCCATGCCCGATATCGATATCGACTTCGACGATCGCCGTCGCGGCGAGATGGTGCGCTACGCGACGGACAAGTGGGGCAGCGACCGCGTCGCCCAGGTCATCACGTTCGGCACCATCAAGACGAAGGCGGCCATCAAGGACTCCGCCCGAGTCCAGTTCGGCCAGCCCGGTTTCGCGATCGCCGACCAGATCACGAAGGCGCTGCCGCCGCCGATCATGGCCAAGGACATCTCGGTGTCCGGCATCACGGACCCGAACCACGAGCGCTACAAGGAAGCGGTGGAGGTTCGCGCCCTCATCGACTCCAACCCGGACGTCGCGAAGATCTACCAGACGGCCAAGGGGCTCGAGGGCCTGATCCGTAACGCCGGCGTTCACGCCTGCGCGGTGATCATGTCGTCCGAACCGCTGATGGACGCGATTCCAGTGTGGAGGCGCGCCCAGGACGGTGCCATCATCACCGGCTGGGACTACCCGTCGTGCGAGGCCATCGGCCTGCTGAAGATGGACTTCCTCGGACTGCGGAACCTCACCGTCATCGGTGACGCCATCGACAACATCAAGGCGAACCGGGGGATCGACCTCGATCTCGACACCCTCGCGCTCGACGACCCGGCCACGTACGAACTGCTCTCCCGCGGAGACACTCTCGGCGTGTTCCAGCTCGACGGCAGCGCGATGCGCGACCTGCTGCGCCGCATGCAGCCCACCGGCTTCGAAGACATCGTCGCGGTGCTCGCGCTGTACCGGCCCGGTCCGATGGGCATGAACGCGCACAACGACTACGCCGACCGCAAGAACGGGCGGCAAGAGGTCAAACCCATCCACCCGGAGCTCGAGGAGCCCCTGAAGGAGATCCTGGCCGACACGTACGGCCTGATCGTCTACCAGGAGCAGATCATGCAGATCGCTCAGAAGGTGGCCGGGTATTCGCTCGGACAGGCCGACATTCTCCGCCGAGCCATGGGTAAGAAGAAGCTCTCGGTGCTGGAGGAGGCGTATGCCGGCTTCCGCGAGGGCATGCTCGCCAACGAATTCTCCGAGCCCGCCATCAAGGCGCTGTGGGACACCATCCTCCCGTTCGCCGGGTACGCGTTCAACAAGTCGCACGCGGCCGGGTACGGCCTGGTGTCGTTCTGGACCGGGTACCTCAAGGCCAACTATCCGGCCGAGTACATGGCCGGTCTGCTCACCTCGGTCGGTGACGACAAGGACAAGGCCGCCATCTACCTCGCGGACTGCCGCAAGATGGGTATCACCGTGCTGCCGCCGGACGTCAACGAATCGGAGGTCAACTTCGCCTCCGTCGGTGAGGACATCCGGTTCGGCATGGGCGCCGTCCGCAACGTCGGCGCCAACGTCGTGGGCTCGATCATCAAGGCGCGCAAGGAGAAGTCCAAGTTCGTCGACTTCTCCGACTACCTCAACAAGATCGACGCCGCCGCCTGCTCCAAGAAGGTCACCGAATCGCTGATCAAGGCAGGCGGGTTCGACTCGCTGGGCCATCCGCGCAAGGGACTCATGCTCGTCCACGCCGACGCCATCGACGCGGTGATGGGCACCAAGAAGGCGGAGGCGATCGGACAGTTCGACCTCTTCGGCGGCGACGACGCCGACGAGTCGATCTCCTCGGTGTTCAACGTGAAGATCCCCGAGGAAGAGTGGGACTCGAAGCACCGGTTGGCGCTGGAACGGGAAATGCTGGGACTGTACGTGTCCGGGCACCCGCTCAACGGCGTCGAACACGTGCTGTCGGCGCAGTCCGACACCGCGATACCGACCATCCTCGAAGGCGACATCAAGGACGGCACCCAGGTCACCGTCGGCGGGATCCTCGCGTCGGTGAACCGGAGGATCAACAAGAACGGTCTCACCTGGGCGTCCGCGCAGCTCGAGGATCTGACCGGTGGTATCGAGGTGCTGTTCTTCCCGCAGGCCTACTCGGTCTACGGGATGGATGTCACGGAGGACTCCGTCGTGCTCGTCAAGGCGCGAGTGTCGATTCGTGACGATCGGATCTCACTCATCGCCAACGACCTTGCGGTGCCGGATCTCTCGGCAGTGGGGGTCGCGAAGCCGCTGGCGGTCAGTCTGCCGCTGCGTCAGTGCACCAAGGACAAGATCGGCGCGTTGCGTCAGGTGCTCACGCGCCATCCGGGCACGTCGGACGTCCACGTGCGGTTGATCGGCGGCACCGAGGTCACCTTGTGGAAGGTCGACGACGTGCTCCGGGTGGAACCGTCGTCGGCGTTGATGGGCGATCTCAAGGCGCTGCTCGGACCGAGCTGCCTGTCCGTGTGACGGCTAGGGGCGCGGCGGGAAGAGGCGCCGCGCCCACCACACCACGACGGCTATCGCGGCGGCGGTGAGGACGGCCGCCTGCAGCGTCTGGGTGACGACGAGGATCGTGACGAAGACCAGCAGCGCGACGGCCAGCGCTTCGAGCTTGTAGAGGGGCCACTCGGCGCCGGCGATGTCGACGGTCCGGGCGGGGTCGCTGCGGCGAACCTCGCGGCGCACCCATGCGTCGTGTGTCGTCATCGCAGGTCACCTCATTGGCGCGGGTCGGGGGAGCGGACGTCCCCCGCGTGGGATCAGGGTACTCGGAACCCGGAGTTCGGCGCAACGAACAATCGGATGCGGTTCTTCGCATGTGCGCTCGTTCGGTGGAATCGGTGGCGCGTTCTCGCGGATCAGGTGTTGACTGGACGCATGCCACTCACAGGTGAATACGAGCCCAGTCCGTCCAAGTGGGCAGCAGATCAGGCCGAGTTGATGGAATCCACCGATGGAGCCAAGGGCACGACGCTGGGCGGCAGGCCCGTCGTCCTGCTGACCACCCGCGGCGCGAAATCCGGCAAACTCCGCAAGACGCCGTTGATGCGTGTCGAACACGACGGGACGTACGCGATCGTCGCCTCGCTCGGCGGCGCACCCCAGAACCCGGTCTGGTACTACAACGTGAAGGCCGAGCCGCACGTCGAACTCCGCGACGGCTCGACCACACAGGACATGGTGGCCCGTGAGGTGACGGGCGAGGAGAAGACCGCCTGGTGGGACCGCGCCGTCGCCGCGTTCCCGGACTACGCCGAGTACCAGAAGAAGACCGATCGGGAGATCCCGGTGTTCGTGCTCGAACCCGCCTGACGCCCGCACCGCCGCTGTCCTTCGCCGTTCGACCGTCCCCCGACCGGAGGCCCGATGAGAGCGAAAACCGTTGCCGATCAACTGGTACGTCAACTCCAGGACGCCGGCGTCCAGCGGATCTACGGAATCGTGGGCGACAGCCTCAATCCCGTCGTCGACGCGGTCCGGCGGTCGGGCGGCGCGGCGAAGGGCGGAATCGACTGGATCCACGTGCGTCACGAGGAGGCCGCCGCGTTCGCCGCGGCAGCCGAGGCGCAGGTCACCGGCAAGCTGGCGGTGTGCGCCGGCTCGTGCGGCCCGGGAAACCTGCACCTGATCAACGGTCTCTACGACGCGGACCGCTCGGGGGCGCCGGTACTTGCGATCGCGGCGCAGATCCCGAGCGAGCAGATCGGGCTCGGCTTCTTCCAGGAGACCCACCCGGACCGCCTGTTCGTCGAGTGCTCCCGGTACGCGGAGCTGATCGGAAGTCCCGCTCAGGCGCCACGCGTGACGGCGTCCGCCATCGCGCACGCGACCGCGCTGTCCGGCGTTGCGGTGATCACCCTTCCGGGCGACATCGCGGACCGCCCCGCCGAGGGGAAGGCGCCGTCGGTGCCGCGGACCGGCGTACCGGCGATCGTGCCCGACCAGGCCGACGTGCAGGCGCTCGCCGACGCCGTGAACGAGGCGGGAAAGGTCGCGATCTTCGCCGGCGAGGGTGTGCGGGAGGCTCGTGAGGATCTGCTGAACCTGGCCGACACGATCGGTGCGCCGATCGGCCACACGCTCCGCGGCAAGGAATGGATCCAGTACGACAACCCCTTCGACGTCGGAATGACGGGACTGCTGGGATACGGGGCGGCGCACGACGGCATGCACGGCGCCGACCTCCTGCTGCTCGTCGGAACCGACTTCCCGTACAACCAGTTCCTGCCCGACGGAGTCCGCACCGCGCAGATCGACTGGGCCGCACAGCGAATCGGCCGGAGAACGAACGTCGACCTGGCCGTGCACGGCGACGTGGCGAGCACGTTGCGTGCCCTCGCCCCGTTGATCCGGCGAAAGGACGATCGCCGATTCCTCGACGACATGCTCGAGAAGCACCGGACGCTGATGAACAAGGTGGTGGGTGCGTACACGAAACCCGCGAAGCAGCGCATCCCGATCCACCCGGAGTATGCGGCGTCGATCCTCGACGACCTCGCCGCCGAGGACGCGATCTTCACCACCGACACGGGAATGTCGAACGTCTGGACGGCGCGCTACCTGACGCCGAACGGGTCGCGGCGGTTCCTGTCCTCGGCCCTGCACGGATCGATGGCGAACGCCCTGCCGCACGCGATCGGCGCCCAGGTGTGCGCGCCGGGCAGGCAGGTGGTGTCCGTGTCGGGCGACGGCGGGCTGTCGATGCTGCTGGGAGAACTGGTGACGGTCGCGATGTACCGTCTCCCGGTCAAGATCGTGGTGTTCAACAATTCCACTCTGGGCATGGTCAAGCTGGAGATGCTGGTGGACGGGCTGCCGGATTTCGGGGTGGACGTCGCGCCCGTCGACTACTCGGCGGTGGCGTCGGCACTGGGCATCTTCGCCCGCCGGATCGAGGATCCGGCCGACATCGAATCGGGTCTGCGGCAGGCGTTCGATCACGACGGACCGGCGCTCGTCGATCTGGTCACCGACCCGCTGGCATTGTCACTGCCGCCGACCATCACGGGCGGGCAGGTCACCGGTTTCGCGTTGGCGCTGTCGAAGATGGTGATGAACGGGGGTGTCGGCGAGGCCGTGAAGATGGCGAAGTCGAACGTCCGCAACGTGCCGCGACCGTCCCAGTTCGATCCGCGCGGCTGAACCCGACTGGTATCCCATGGCTGGAGAGTGGGAACATATCCGGGTGTCCACATCGCCCGATACCGCAGCCCAGAACATCACCTCGCCCCTGACGGTGGGCGACATCGACGCTGCCATCGAGCGAATTTCCCACGTGATCGACGCGACCCCGCTGCAGCGCAGCGATCGCCTGTCGTCGCTGACCGGCGCGAACGTCTACCTCAAGCGCGAGGACCTGCAGGTCGTCCGCTCCTACAAGCTGCGCGGCGCCTACAACCTCATGGCCCAGCTCGACGCCGGCGAGCGTGCGGCCGGAGTGGTGACGGCCAGCGCGGGCAACCATGCGCAGGGTGTCGCGTTCGCCTGCCGGACGATGGAAATCACCGGCCGCATCTACGTTCCGTCGAACACCCCCAAGCAGAAGCGTGATCGCATCCGTGCGCACGGCGGAGAGTTCGTCGAACTGATCCTGACGGGGGAGACGTACGACGCCGCTGCCGCTGCGGCCGCCGCCGACGTGCGGCGGACGGGCGCGACGATGGTTGCGCCGTTCGACGACGCCCGTACCGCGGCCGGACAGGGCACCATCGCCGCCGAGATCCTCGCGCAGCTCGGTGCGGCCCCCGATTCCGTGCTGGTCCCGGTCGGTGGCGGCGGATGCATCGCCGGCATCGCCACGTATCTGCGTGCGCACGCACCCCGCACGGCCATCGTCGGGGTGGAGCCGACGGGGGCGGCGTCGATGACGGCTGCGCTGGTGGCCGGTGGTCCCGTGACGTTGACGGAGATCGATCCGTTCGTCGACGGCGCGTCGGTGAAGCGGGTCGGCGACCTTCCCTACGCCGTGGTGTCCGCCCTGGGCGCCGAGGTGGTGACGCACACATCGCTGGGCCAGTCCGACCGGTCCACCACGATCCGGCTCGATCCCGAGAGCTTCGTGATGGCCAACCTCGACGAGGGTGCGCTGTGCACCACGATGCTCGAGCTGTATCAGAACGAGGGCATCATCGCCGAGCCCGCGGGCGCGCTGTCGGTGGCGGCCCTCGGCAACATCACGTTCGAGCCGGGTTCCACGGTGGTGTGCCTGATCTCCGGAGGCAACAACGACGTCTCGCGGTACGGCGAGATCCTGGAACGCTCGCTGGTGAATCTCGGCCTGAAGCACTATTTCCTCGTCGACTTCCCGCAGGAGCCGGGCGCGCTGCGCCGCTTCCTGGACGAGGTGCTCGGCCCGGAGGACGACATCACCCTGTTCGAGTACGTGAAGCGCAACAACCGGGAGACCGGCGCCGCCCTCGTGGGTATCGAACTCGGCAAGGCCGAGGGGCTCGGCGAGCTGCTCGAGCGGATGGAGCAGTCCCGGATGCAGGTGGAACGCCTGGAGCCGGGGAGCCCCGCGTACCGCTACCTCACCTGAGCCGCTACTTCTGCAGCAGCCGCGCGACCACCTTGTTGTACAGCTCGGGCTCGGGCATGGGGAGACCGAGCAGCGCGGACAGGTAGATCCCGTCGCCGACGAGTCGCACGATCTCAGCCTGTACGGGATCGTCGATCTCGCTTTGAAGACCTTCGTCCCAGCCTCGCATCACTTCGGTAACGGCCTTCTGGATCTCGTCGTGCTGACCGTCGACGCTCCGTAGCGCGGCGATGGTCGAACGGTAGAGGGCGAGTTCCTCGGTGGTGCTCGCATCGGGAACCTGCAGATACCACTCGGACAGCGAGGTGCCGCCGGAGACGGCGTCGGCGCGCTGGGCGTCCGCCCGATCGCCGAGCCGGCGCACCATGGCGGCGAGCAGCGCTTCCTTGCTGGGGAAGTGGTAGAGCAGTCCGCCTTTGGACACCCCGGCCTCCGCGGCGACGGATTCGAGGGTCACCTGGGCTATCCCCACGTCGAGCAGCAGCTTCTCGAGGGCGTCGAGTATTCGATCGCGCGTTCCGGCAGCCATGGAGAGGGACTGTACCCGGGAAATAACTTTACCGTCCGGACGGTTCACGGTAATGTAACGGAACTGTACCGGCTGGACGGTTCATCCCCGTGCCAGCTCACGAATCGGAAAGTCGCAGGAAGATAAATGTCTGTCTCCACGGATCGCGGGATCAACGACGCCTACGGCGCGCCAGGTCAGTCCTCCGCATCACGCCGAGACTGGCTCGGATTGGTCGTCCTAGCCTTTGCCGTCCTCCTGATCGCCGTCGACGGCACCGTGCTCGACCTCGCACTGCCGTTCATCAGCGCCGACCTCGAGCCCAGCAGCACGCAGCTGCTGTGGATCATCGACGTCTACTCGTTCGTCCTCGCCGGCCTGCTCATCACGATGGGTACGCTCGGCGACCGGATCGGGCGGCGTCGTCTGCTGCTCCTCGGCGCCGCCGGATTCGGCATCGCCTCGCTGATCGCGGCGTGGTCGCCGACACCCGAGATGCTGATCGCGGCCCGCGTTCTGCAGGGAATCTCGGGTGCGACACTGATGCCCGCGACGCTCGGTCTGATCCGCACGATCTTCGTCGACCCCCGCCAGCGGACCCTCGCCATCGGCGTGTGGGGTGCGATGGCCGGTGGCGGCACCGCGGCGGGCCCGCTGATCGGCGGCTGGCTGCTCGAGCACTTCTGGTGGGGCTCGGTGTTCCTGATCAACATCCCGGTGATGCTGGTACTGATCGCCGTGGGACCGCTGGTGATCCCCGAGTCGAAGGACCCCGCCCCGGGACGCTTCGACCTGATCAGCGCGGCGCTGTCGATGACGACGATGCTCCCGCTGGTGTACGCGGTCAAGGAGACCGTGGTGCACGGTGTCGACCCGGTGCTCCTCGCCGTCGGACTCGTCGGCGTCGTGTCCGGTGTGGTGTTCGTGCGCAGGCAGAAGGCGATGAAGGACCCGATGATCGACATCGGCCTGTTCGCCAAGCCGGCGTTCTCGACCGCTGTCGTCACCAACCTGCTGTCCATCTTCGCGCTGGCCGGCGTGCTGTTCTTCGGCTCGCAGTACCTGCAGTTGGTGCTGGGCAACAGCGCGTTCGAATCGGGTGTGCTGATGCTGCCCGGCATGCTGATGAGCGCGATCACCGCACTCGCGGCGGCCTGGATGGTGCGCCGGTGGGCCACCTCGCACGTGCTCGGCGGCGGTCTCGCGATCGCGGCCGTGGGTGCGGCACTGATGCTCACGCTCGGTGTGGACGGTGCCCCGACGATGTTCGTGATCGGCTTCGGCCTCGCAGGCGCCGGTGTCGGTATCGCACTGACCCTGACGTCCGACCTCGTGGTCAGCGCCGTCGAGCCCGAACGGGCCGGCGCGGCCTCCGCGGTGTCCGAGACCGCATACGAACTCGGCATCGCACTCGGTGTCGCGGTGCTCGGCAGCGTCGTCATGGCGATCTTCCGGAACGGCCTCGACACGTCGATGCTGCCGCCGGAACAGGTCGAGCCAGCGCAGGGCACGCTCGGTGCCGCCGTCGCGGAGGCCCAGCACCTCCCGGAGACGGCCCGGACGGTGTTCCTGGAGTCCGCGCAATCGGCGTTCGTCGACGGCATGCATGTCGCCGCCGGCGCGACGGCCGTGATCCTGTTCGCGACCGCCATCCTCGTCCTGCGGATGCTGCGCGACCGTCAGGGTGAGCTGTCGAGCACCACGAACGAGTGACCCGGTAGCACCGTCGCCGACGCGGTCTCGTCCTGCGTCGGCGGCTCCCACCACAGCACGGGGGAGCCGCCGACCGGGACGCTCACCGGTTCGGCGCCCAGGTTGCACGCGAGACGAAGTGCACCGCGGTGCACCACGATCCACTGCTCCGCCTCGTCGTAGTCGACGGACAGGTTCTCGAGCCACGGATCCGTCAGCTCGGCGCGCTCCCGACGGAGGTGCAGCAACGAGCGATAGCAGTCGAGCAGCCGGGCATGCGGTTCGCGGACCAGTTCGTCCCAGTCGAGCTTCGACCGCTCGAACGTCTCCGGGTCCTGAGGGTCGGGAACATCGTCCGTGCTCCAGCCGTGCTCCGCGAACTCGGCCTTGCGCCCCTCCGCCGTCGCCCGCGCGAGTTCCGGTTCGGGGTGGGAGGTGAAGAACTGGAACGGGGTGCTCGCCCCCCACTCCTCACCCATGAACAGCATCGGCGTGAACGGCGAGCACAGCACGAGCGCGGCCTTCACGGCGAGCTGCCCGGAATCGAGATACGTGCCGGGGCGGTCGCCGATCGCCCGGTTGCCGATCTGATCGTGCGTGCACGTGTACGTGACCAGCGAACTGGCCGGGGTCCGGCGGGTGTCCAGCGGCCTGCCGTGGGTGCGACCGCGGAACGTCGAGAACGTGCCCGCGTGGAACCACCCCTGGCGCAGGGTGTCGGCGAGGCAGGCCATCGAACCGAAATCTCCGTAATAGCCCTGCCTCTCGCCCGAGACCGCGGCGTGGATGGCGTGATGCACGTCGTCGTCCCACTGGGCGTCGAGGCCGCAGCCGCCTGCCGACCGCGACGTGATCAGGCGCGGATCGTTGAGGTCGCTCTCGGCGATGAGCGTCAGCGGCCGCCTCAGGTGCGCGGACAGCCGGCGGGTCTCGATGGCCAGGTCCTCGAGAAGGTGGGTGGCGGTGTGGTCGACGAGCGCGTGGACCGCGTCGAGGCGCAGCGCGTCGATGTGGAACTCGCGGAACCACCGCAGCGCGTTGTCGATGATGTAGCGGCGGACTTCGCCGCTGTCCGGTCCGTCCAGATTGATGCTCCGGCCCCACGTGTTGGCGCCCTGTGCCAGGTACGGCCCGTACCGGTCGAGGTAGTTCCCGGACGGTCCGAGGTGGTTGTACACGGCGTCGAGGACCACGCCGAGACCGCGGGCGTGACACGCGTCGACGAGGGTCTGCAGCCCGTCCGGTCCGCCGTAGCCCTCGTGCACCGTGTACCAGAGAACGCCGTCGTATCCCCAGTTGTGGGTCCCGTTGAACCCGTTGACGGGCATCAGTTCCACGAAATCGACGCCGAGGGCGACGAGATGGTCGAGCTTGTCGACGGCGGCTGCGAACGTGCCCTCCGGGGTGAACGTGCCGACGTGCAATTCGTAGACGACGGAGCCGGCGAGCTGCCGCCCGGTCCACCGCGAGTCGGTCCAGAGACTCTCGTCGAGGGTGTGGAGCTGCGACGGACTGTGGACTCCGTCGGGCTGGCGCGGTGACCGGGGATCGGGAAGTGGGGTGTCGCTGTCGTCGAGGAGGAACGCGTACCGGGAATCCGGCGACGCGTCGACGTCGGCTCGCCACCATCCGTCCGGTGACGGGGTCATGTCGTGGCGTCGGCCGTCGACCTCCACAGAAACGGATTCCGGAATCGGGGCCCATACCTCGAATGTGTGCACCCGATCAGCATGCCTCGACGCGGCGGGCCGTGCAGGACAGTCAGCTCTCGGGCGTGCCGGAGTCCTCGACCTCCTCGATGATCTCGGCGCCGAGAACGGACAACCGGTGTTCCTCGGCGTCCTGCACGGTGCCGAAGTCCTGCTCCTCGAGCACGTTACGGTCCTTGTCGAGGTATCGATACGTAGCCATGTCCCCACGATGGCACACGCCGGCAGAGATGGCGGCGAGTCGGCCCTTTCGCCCCGGTTCCGGAAGTAGCAAGCTGAGAGTACGGACTCGAACGTCGCGAGGAGCAGTGATGCACGTAGCAGTGGGAGACCGGTTGCACGTTCAGGGCAGGGTGGTCGGAGTGCACGAGACGACCGCCGAGGTCGTGGAGGTACACGGAGAGAACGGCGAACCGCCCTATCTCGTCCGGTACGACGACGGTCACGAGGCGCTCGTGTTTCCCGGATCCGATGCCTGGGTGGAACACCCGAAGTCGTAGGTATCGGGCGTTTCGCCTGGTCGATGTGTGGCGAATCGCTGTGCCATATTGGTTGCACGATTGATGTATCGAATGCGTCTATCGTGAGCCCATGCCCGAATCCGCCAAGAGGCCCTACAGTTCGCCGCTGCGTGCGGAATCGGCGCGCCGGACCCGTCTCCTCGTCCGGGACGCCGCGGCCCGGCTGTTCATCGACCGGGGATACGTCAGCACGACGGTGCGGAACGTGGCCGAGGCCGCCGGGGTGTCGACCCGCACGGTGTTCACCGCGTTCCCCGGTGGCAAGGCGGAACTGTTCCACGAGGTACTTCACGCGGCCATCGAGGGTGATGCCGCCGCGGCCCACACGCCCGTGCCCCGGGACGGCGACCCGGTCGAACGGATCCTCGACCAGATGGTGGGATTCAGCACCGACGTCCTGGAGCGGGCCGGGACCCTGATGACGACGTCGATCGAATCCTCGGGAGCGGACGACGACATGCGGCGGTTCGCCGACGAGGGCGCGCGGGCATCGGCCGAGAATGCGATGACGCTCGCCGAGGGACTCGCCGCGCACGAACTGCTGCGTCCCGAGATCTCCGTCCAGCGGGCCGCCGACGTGCTGTTCACGGTCGTGTCGCCGCAGGTGTACTCCATGCTGCGCCGGCAGTGCGGGTGGGACGTCGACGAGTACCGGAACTGGGTGAAAGCCACAATCCGGGCGAGTCTGCTCCACTGATGGGGCGTGCCTACGGCAGCAGGATGAATTTGCCCGCCGCGTGCGGCTTCCGAAGATCGGCGTGAGCGCGCGCCGCCTCGGACAGTGCGTACGTGCGCGCGACGCGCACCCGAACGTCGCCGTTGCCGGCGAGGTCGACGAGGAAGACGCGGGCCCGCTTACGCGGTTCCATCCCTTCCGGCCCCAGCGCGCCCACGACTCGGAAACCGGCTTCGGCCGGCCTCGGACCCGGGACGGTCGTCACCAACCGCGACCGGTCCCGCACCAGTTCCACGGAGACGTCGATCGCCTCGTCGCTGCCCGCGGTGTCGATGACGGCGTCCACCCCGTCCGGTGCCAGGACGCGGACCCGATCGCTCAGGCCGGCGCCGTAGGACACGGGGGCGGCGCCGAGCGAGCGGACGTAGTCGTGGTGCTCGGGGCGCGCCGTGCCGATGATCGTGGCACCGCGGGCCCGCCCCAACTGCACGACGAACGACCCCACGCCGCCGGCCGCTCCGTGCACGAGCAGGAGGTCGCGGGTGCCGACGTTCGCCGTGTCGAGGGTGTCGACCGCGGTGGCACCCACCGCGAGAAGTCCGGCAGCCTCGTTCCACGGCAACGACGCCGGCTTCGGGATCACTGAATCACCGGACACGACAAGTCGATCCGCGTACGACTCGGACACCGGATACACGATCACCTCGTCACCCACCGAGATCGGGCCCACCGGTCCCGCCGCGGCGTCACCCACCTCGGCGACGACGCCCGCGGCCTCGCTACCCAGCCGCATGGGCAGGGCGTCCGGGTCGGCGCCGAACGCGCCGCTGTAGAGCTTGTAGTCGAAAGGGTTGACCCCGATGGCGCGAACCTGGATCACCACCTCGCCGGGGGCGGGATTCACAGCCTCCGCGTCGACGACCGCGAGGACCTCCGGCCCTCCGTACGCCCGGGCAACCACGCGTCGCGACATACCAGAGCCAGTACCCCTGTGAGTACTTGTTAACCGCGGGCGGTTAGGAAGTACTCACAGGGCCAGAAGCGCAACGGGATACCGGGAGAACAGTCTCGCGGTGTCGACTCGGCCGCCGGCGTACGTCGCGGACGTGAGCAGGTCGGTCCAGGTGCCGTCCGGGAGGGAAACGGTGGTGTCGCCCCAGCTGCGTTGCTCCAGGCCGACGGTGTGGCGGGTGGCCAGCGCCACGACGTCCGCGGACGACCCCCGGGGGCCGCGGGCGAAACCGATCAGATGCTCCGCCGCGGTTCCCGACGCGAAGACCGGCGCATAGGTCCCGCCGACGAAACTGTCCGGACGTTCCCGGCGCAGGCGCAGAGCCGTGCGGACGACGTGCATCTTCGCCGCGCCCGTCGCATCGAGCGGAGGAGCGCCGAGTCCCGCGAGCACGCTCCGTCGCACGTCGTAATCGACGGGACGGCGATTGTCCGGGTCGACGAGCGAGTCCTCCCACAGCTCGGTTCCCTGGTACACGTCCGGGATCCCCGGTCCGCACAGCTGCAGGAGCTTCTGGCCGAGCGAGTCCGACCAGGCGTGCGGGGCCAGCTGGGTGCACAGCGAACCGAGCGCCTTCCCGACCGTGCCGTCGATCACCGTGTCCAGCCAGCGGTGGAGGTCGCTCTCGAAGTCTTCGTTCACGTCGTGCCACGACGTCCGGGTCCCGGCCTCACGGACCGCTTTCTCCGCGTAGGCGTGGACGCGGTCGCGGAAGTCGGGCACGTCGCCCGCGGCGCGGCCGTCGACCGGCCACACCCCGAACAGGTTCTGCCACAGAAACAGTCCGGTGACGGGATCGGGGCTGGGTGCGATGCGTTCCCACTGATCGACGCATTCGGCCCACAGGTCCGGCACCTGCGACAGGATGCCGATCCGGGCCCGGACGTCCTCCCCGCGCTTGGTGTCGTGCGTCGAGAGAGTCGTCATCGCCCGCGGCCACCGGGTGGCTCGCTCGGCTGCGGCCAGGTGGAATTCGGCGGGGGAGACGCCGACGTTCGCCGGATTGCCACCCACCTCCTGCAGCGACACCAGCCGGGCGGTGCGGTAGAACAGGCAGTCCTCCACGGACTTCGCCATCACCGCACCGCACACCTGCTGGAATCGGGTGGCCGCCTCACCGCCGGCGATCAGGGCGGCGGCGAGGGCGGACAGCGCGTCGGACCGTTGCGGTTCACGCCGCAGGACGTCACCGATCACGCGCTTCGCCAGCCCGGCGAGCGGACTGTAGTCGGACCGGTACACGGGCATGGCCGCGACGACGGCCATGACGGCGTCGCGCAGGTCCGCATCGCTGCAGTCGGTGCCGGTCTCCGCGCGGATCGCACGGACGAGGCGCCGGACCTCCGGGGCGAGGATGGTTCCGGCGACGTCACGTTTGATCGCGGTTTCGTGCTCGTGAATCCACGTCGCGTCACCCCGGGCACCCGTGCGGGACGCCGACAGGGCAGTGAGCGCGGGAGCTCCCGACGCGTCGACGAAGACGCCGCCGAGTTCGGCCAGTGCGTCGTAGCCGGTGGTGCCCGCGATCGGCAGGTGGTCGTCCAGTGGTTCGGTGTGACCGAGGATCTTCTCGATCACGAGCCACCGGTCCGCGCCGATCAGCCCGCGCAGCCGGTCGAGATACTCGGCCGGATCGGACAACCCGTCGGGATGGTCGATGCGCACTCCGTCGATCAACTCGTCCGCCACCCAGCTCCGCAGTTCGCGGTGCGACGCCTCGAACACGCGCGGGTCTTCCTGTCGGATACCGGCCAGCTCGCTGACCGCGAAGAATCGGCGGTATCCGATGAGCGCGGAGTTCCACGGGACCAGGCGGTAGGACTGCGCGTCGTGCACCGCCTGCGGGTCGGTTGCGTCGGTGCCGGTGGCGATCGGGAACCGGTGCTCGTAGAACGCGAGCAGCGGCTCGGGTCCCGAGCGGTCGACGGTGAGGGAGTCGAGATCGGCGTCCGATCCGAGGACGGGCAGCGCGAGTCGCCCGCCCGCGCCG
The DNA here is from genome assembly GCF_001583455.1 of Rhodococcus sp. LB1. Classification (NCBI taxonomy): domain Bacteria; kingdom Bacillati; phylum Actinomycetota; class Actinomycetes; order Mycobacteriales; family Nocardiaceae; genus Rhodococcus; species Rhodococcus sp. LB1. The sequence goes on from NZ_LTCZ01000044.1 coordinate 18,208, forward strand.
TTGTCGTCGCTCCAGTCGATGTCGAAGAAGGCGGCGAATTCGGAGCGGCGACCGTGCGTGAGGACGTCCCACCACCACGCGTTCTCCCGCGGATTCGCGACACCCACATGGTTGGGGACGAGGTCGACGACGATGCCCATGCCGCGGCCACGCAACTCCTGGGACAGCGCGGCCAGCGCCTCCCGCCCACCGAGCGCCGGGGACACGCGGGTCACGTCGGTGACGTCGTAACCGTGGGTCGATCCGGTCGTGGCCGTCAGGATCGGCGACAGATAGACGTGGGAGATCCCGAGGTCGTCCAGGTAGTCGGCGACGGCGGCGGCGTCCGCCAGGGTGAAGCAGTCACCGCGTAGTTGCAGTCGGTAGGTGGCCGTGATCGACATCGTCGTCCCCGGCTCAGGCGGTCCGGCGCAGCACGACCAGCGACCGGGCCTCGACCTGCAGCGGATTCCCGGCCTTGATCACCGCTTCCTTCGCCCCCGTCGGGACGGCGGTGTCGAGCACGACCGCCCATTCGTCGGCGTAATCGGAATTCGGCGTGGAGAACTCGATCTCCTCGTCGTGCGCGTTGAAACACAGCAGGAACGAGTCGCCGACCACCCGCTCACCGCGGTGGTTGGGTTCGGGGATGCCCTCGCCGTTGAGGAAGACCGCCAGCGACTTCCCGAAACCGCTGTCCCAGTCCTCGGGGGTCATCTCCTCACCGGCCGGGGTGAGCCACGCGATGTCGCGGGTCTGGTCACCGCTGCGGATGGGGGTGCCCTCGAAGAACCGGCGACGACGGAACACCGGATTCTTCATGCGCAGTGCGATCACCCGTTTGGTGAACTCGACCAGGTCGGCGTTGGAGTCCGCCAGCGACCAGTCCATCCACGACAGTTCCGAGTCCTGGCAGTACACGTTGTTGTTCCCCTGCTGAGTGCGGCCCATCTCGTCGCCGTGTGCCAGCATCGGCGTCCCCTGGCTCAGCAGCAGGGTGGCCAGGATGTTGCGGCTCTGCCGCCCGCGCAGATCGAGGATCTCCGGATCGTCCGTCGGTCCCTCGACACCGCAGTTCCAGGACCGGTTGTGGCTCTCGCCGTCGTTGTTGCCCTCGCCGTTGGCCTCGTTGTGCTTCTCGTTGTACGACACCAGGTCGTGCAGGGTGAACCCGTCGTGGGCGATGACGAAGTTGATGCTCGCGCCGGGGCGGCGCCCGGTCGCCTCGTAGAGGTCGGACGAGCCGGTGAGCCGGGACGCGAATTCGCCGAGCGTCGCGGGTTCGCCGCGCCAGTAGTCGCGGACCGTGTCCCGGTACTTGCCGTTCCACTCCGTCCACAGGCCCGGGAAGTTGCCCACCTGGTACCCGCCCTCGCCGATGTCCCACGGTTCGGCGATGAGCTTGACCTGGCTGACGATCGGATCCTGCTGGACGAGGTCGAAGAACGCGGAGAGCCGGTCGACGTCGTGCAGTTCACGGGCGAGCGTGGACGCGAGGTCGAACCGGAATCCGTCGACGTGCATCTCGGTGACCCAGTACCGCAGCGAGTCCATGATCAATTGCAGCGTGTGCGGGTGCCGGGCGTTGAGACTGTTCCCGGTGCCCGTGTAGTCCATGTAGTGCTCGGCGTCGCCGTCGACGAGCCGGTAGTAGGCGGCGTTGTCGATGCCGCGGAACGAGATGGTCGGACCGAGGTGGTTGCCCTCGGCGGTGTGGTTGTAGACGACGTCGAGGATGACCTCGATGCCCGCCTCGTGGAACGAGCGGACCATCGCCTTGAACTCCGACACCGCGGCGCCCGGCTTCTCCGCCGACGAATACCCGGTGTGCGGGGCGAGGAAGCCGAACGTGTTGTAGCCCCAGTAGTTCCGCAGTCCCTTGTCGAGCAGCGTCTGATCGTGCATGAACTGGTGTACCGGCATCAGTTCGATCGCGGTGACACCGAGGTCGACGAGGTGGTCGATGATCACCGGATGCGCGAGGCCCGCATACGTGCCGCGAAGCTCTTCCGGCACACCGGGATGCGTCGCCGTCATGCCCTTGACGTGGGCCTCGTAGATCACGGTGTCGTGGTACGGGTGTTTCGGTGCGCGGTCGGCAGCCCAGTCGAAGAACGGGTTGATCACCACCGTCGTCATCGTGTGGCCGAGCGAGTCGTGTCCGGGCAGTCCCGGCGTCGAGATGTCCTCGGGCTCCGCGGTGAGCTCGGCGTCGTCCTGGGCCTCGATGTCGTCGTCCGAGTCGACGATCTCGACGGCATCCTCCGATTCCTCCGGGGCGGGCTCGGCGGGCGCGTCGATGTCGTAGGAGAACAGGGACCGGTCTCCGTCGAACTCGCCGTCGAACGCCTTGCCGTAGGGGTCGAGGAGGAGCTTGCTGGGGTCGCAGCGGTGCCCGGCCGCGGGATCCCAGGGACCGTGGATCCGGTACCCGTACCGCTGACCGGGAACGACGGTCGGCAGGTACGCGTGCCACACGTAGCCGTCGACCTCGTCGAGGCGTACGCGCGTCTCCGTGCCGTCCTTCGCGATCAGGCACAGGTCGACCGCCTCGGCGACCTCGGAGAACAAGGAGAAGTTCGTCCCGGCCCCGTCGTAGGTGGCGCCCAGGGGGTAGGCGCTGCCGGGCCACACGGGAATGGGCGTGGTGCCGGTCGACTCGCTTGCTTCCATATCGAGAACACTAGCCCGCGTTCGCGTCGCTCTCAGCTCGACGAGAGCGGGCTAGCGGCCCGGGGTGGAGCTCCGTGCGGCAGCAAGCATTCCGGTTGTGATCTTCCGCACGTCCTCGCTGGTGCACACGTACGGCGGCATCGCGTAGATCAGGTTCCGGAACGGCCGCAACCACACCCCGGCGGCCACCGCCGCCTCGGTGGCGGCCCGCATGTCGACGGGTTCGGCGAGTTCGATCACGCCGATCGCGCCGAGCACCCGGACGTCCCGGACACCGGGGAGTTCCCGGGCCGGTGCGAGTCCCGATTCGAGTTCGCGGCGCACGGTCTCGACCTCGCCTCGCCAGTCGCGCGACAGCAGGAGTTCGATCGACGCCACCGCGACGGCACAGGCGAGCGGGTTGGCCATGAACGTGGGACCGTGCATCAGCCCGCCGGCGTCCCCGGCGCTGATGGTCTCGGCGACGTCGGTGGAACAGAGCGTCGCCGCGAGGGTCATGTACCCGCCGGTGAGGGCCTTGCCGACGCACATGATGTCGGGTCGGGCGCCGGCGTGGTCCGCGGCGAACAGCTCGCCGGTGCGGCCGAATCCGGTCGCGATCTCGTCGAACACCAGCAGCAGCCCGTGCTCGTCGCAGATCCGCCGCAGCTCCGACAGGTACCGGGGGTCGTGGAAGCGCATACCACCGGCGCCCTGCACCACCGGTTCCACGATGACGGCCGCCAGCTCGTCGGTGTGCGAGGCAACCAGACGCTCGAACTCCGCGACGTACCGCGGGTCGAACTCGCGGGGCGGAGGTCCCGCGAAGACCTGCCGTGCCAGGACGTCCGTCCACAGGGAGTGCATGCCGCCGTCCGGGTCGCAGACGCTCATCGGGGCGAACGTGTCGCCGTGATACCCGCCGCGCCAGGTGAGCAACCGGTGTCGCTCCGGCCTGCCGCGACTGCGCCAGTACTGCAGGCACATCTTGACGGCGACCTCGACGGACACCGAACCGGAATCGGCGAGGAACACCTTGTCGAGTCCGTCCGGGGTGATCTCCACGAGCAGCTGGGCCAGCCGCGCGGCCGGTTCGTGGGTGAGCCCGCCGAACATCACGTGACTCATCCGCCCGAGCTGCGCCGTCGCTGCCGCGTCGAGGACGGGATGCCGGTAGCCGTGGACCGCGGCCCACCACGAACTCATGCCGTCGACGAGTTCACGTCCGTCGGCGAGAGTGAGGCGCGTCCCGCTCGCCTCGGCCACCACGAGCGGGGTGGTCGAGGCGGGGAAGGCGCCGTACGGATGCCAGAGCAGCGAGGCATCGAGGGACGTGATGTCGTCGACGGACAGGCTCGGGGAGGTCACGGTCTCGACCCTAGCCACCCGAAGAAAACCGGGCCCACCCGGGTTGAACACCGTTCAAGTCGCGTATCGTGCCGGGGGTGAGTACCGACCGCACCTTCACCACCTGGCTCGACGACGTCGAGGACCAGCGGCGCGCCGCGGGACTGCGCCGCGAGTTGCGTCCACGCACGCCCGGCGACGCGCTCATCGATCTGGCGTCCAACGACTACCTCGGACTCGTACGGCACCCGGAGGTGCTGCACGGCGCGATGACCGCGCTGCGCCGGTGGGGTGCGGGGGCCACCGGCTCGCGTCTGGTCACGGGATCGACCACCGAACACGAACTGCTCGAGACGGAACTCGCCGAGTTCGTCGGTGCCGAGGCCGGGCTGGTGTTCTCCTCCGGGTACACCGCGAACCTCGGTGCCGTCACCGCGCTGTCCGGCGCCGGATCGCTGATCGTCTCCGACGCGGGTAGCCACGCGTCGCTGGTCGACGCGTGCCGGCTGTCCCGGGCCCGCGTGGCCGTCGCACCGCACTCAGATCTCGACTTCGTCCGCAGCGCACTGGCCACCCGGCCGGAGGAGCGGGCGCTGGTCGTCACCGATTCGGTGTTCAGCGCAGACGGTGATCTCGCACCTCTCGTCGACCTCCACCGGGTGTGCCGCGACCACGGGGCGTTCCTCGTCGTGGACGAGGCGCACGGCGTCGGAGTCCGCGGCGCAGGGGGCCGCGGACTCGTGCACGAGGTGGGACTCGCCGGCGAACCCGACATCGTCGTCACGGCCACGCTGTCGAAGTCGCTGGCCAGTCAGGGCGGTGCGGTGCTGGCGTCGGAGAAGGTGCGCGCGCATCTCGTCGACGCCGCGCGCACGTTCATCTTCGACACCGGACTGGCGCCCGCGGCCGTCGGCGCGGCGCGGGCGGCGCTCGCCGTTCTGCGGCGGGAACCGCACCGTGCCGAGTCGGTCCTGGACCGTGCGCGGGATCTCGCGCGGTTCACCGGCGCAGGGACACCCCAGTCCGCCGTCGTCTCCGTGATCCTCGGCGACCCGCAACGCGCCGTCGACGCCGCCGCCGCCTGCCGCGAACAGGGACTGCACGTCGGCTGCTTCCGGCCCCCGTCGGTGCCGGAGGGCACGTCGCGTCTGCGGCTCACCGCGCGCGCGACGCTCGACGCGGACGAACTGGCGCGGATCGAAGCCGTGCTGACCGACGTCCTGGCGGGAGCCTCGGCGTGAGCATCCTGGTGGTCACCGGCACGTCGACGGACGTCGGTAAGACGGTGGTCACGGCGGCGCTCGCGGCGGCTGCGCGCAAGGCCGGCCTGTCCGTGGCGGTGTGCAAGCCCGCGCAGACCGGCGTCGCCCCGGGAGAACCGGGCGATCTGGCCGAGGTCACCAGACTGTCCGGTGTCACGGCGGTGGTGGAACTCGCTCGATACCCCGAACCACTCGCTCCCGACACCGCGGCCCGGCGCAGTGGACAGCCGATGCTGCGGTTCGCCGACGTCGTGGAGACGGTCCGCGCACTCGACGACCGGCACGATCTGGTGCTCGTCGAGGGTGCGGGCGGCCTGCTGGTGCGATTGGGCGCCGAGGGCTTCACGCTCGTCGATCTCGCGCGCGCCCTCGACGCACCGGCTGTCGTGGTCGCCGCGGCGGGCCTCGGCACGCTCAATCACACCGAGCTCACGATCCGGGCACTGTCGTCGGCCGGTCTCGCCTGCGCCGGAACCGTGATCGGGTCGTGGCCGGACGAGCCCGGGCTCGCCGAGCGGTGCAATCTCGACGACCTGCCGGCCGTGACCGGGGTCGACGTCGTCGGCTCGGTGCCCGCGGGCAGCGGGCGCCTCGGCTCCGCGTCGTTCGGCGCGGCCGCGTCCACGTGGTTCGACGACACTTGGCTGAAGGCGACGCTCACGGGGCTCTGAGCTCGTGCCGTCAGGATTCGGCGAGCACCGACAACACGTTGCCTGCGGGGTCGGTGAACCAGGCGATGTCGGGACCGTTGCCGCGCATGATTCCCTTGTCGTCCTGATCGAAACCGTCGTACCGCAGGAACCGGATCCCGCGCTCGGTGAGCGCGTCGACAGCCTTCTCGACGTCGTCGACGGCGAAGTTCAGGATGGTGAACGTCGCCGGCGTGTGGTCGGGCTTGGGGTAGATCAGCACCACGGGGCCCTTCGGGAGATGCAGGCCCAGCAGGCCCATCTCCTCCTCGGTGACCTCGAGGCCCAGGGTGTCGGTGTAGAAGGACTTGGCCGCGGCGATGTCGTCGACGGCGAATCCGCTGAATGCTCGCGCATTGCTCAACATGTCTGTTCTCTTTCCGTGCAGTCGGTCAGGACATCTCGGCCCGCGCCTGCGCGCTGAGCTGGATGATCTGGACGTAGTTGCCGTCGGGATCCACCGTGGTGCCGAACCAGCTGCCGTCACGATCCTCGAGCGGGGACAGCCACGTCGCGCCGAGTTCGTCGATCCGGTCTGCCGTGGCGCGCGCGTCGGTGACCTCGACGTTGAGGAGTACGCGTCCGGGCTCGGGATTCGTGTCGCCGACGTCGTCACGCCGGTCGAGCATGATGTAGAAGCCGTCGAAGTCGAGGACGTCGTAGCCCGGCTCGCCGGGGGTGCGTTCGACCTTCGGCGAGAATGCCGCGGTATACCAGTCCCGTAGTCGGTCGGGGTGAGTGCTGGCGAGCAGGATGCTTCCGATCGTGGCGTCGGCCATGATGTCCTCCCGGTGGGTGTGCGTTGTCGGTGGTCCTGCAGATATGGACTCGGCCGCCCCGCGAAATTCATCGCCACGGAGTTTCCGAGGTTCCGAAAGCGGCACCGTCCCCTCCGAATGTCGGTAGTGTGATTCGTGTCACGGCTACATCCGGCTGGGTTGGGAGGGGTCACATGTCGACCTCCGAAATGCTCGAATTGAATCGCACCATCGACCGCCTTCGGCGCGCTGTCGGTTCGTTGCGATCGATGTACGGCGACGCCGCATCCGTGCGGCGACTGAGCAACGATCTGGAGCGGCTCGAGATCGACGCGCGGGACCTCGACTCCTCGCCACCGAACGTCGTCCACCGCGAACCGGTGGAGCGAATCAAGGTGTCGGACACCCCGTACGACGCGTCGATGTGGCTCGGTGTCGATGACGAGGGGCTGGGCGGGCTCCACTACGAGCGCGGATGAGCGCGCCGCCGAAGAATCCCGAAAGTGCCGGTGTGGGGGCGCCGACGCGTGCCCGGATCGCGGAACGCACGCTCCGCACCGACCGGTGGTGGCTGGCCCCGCTGTTGACGGTGCTCGGCCTGTCCGTCTTCGTGGTGTACGCATCGGTCCGGTCGTGGGTCCGCACCGCGTACTTCGTCGAGGACTATCACTACCTGACGCCGTTCTACTCGCCGTGCCTGAGCGATTCGTGCGTGCCCGGTTCGAGCGACTTCGGGACACCCATCGGCGAGTTGCCGATGATCATCCCGCTCGGGTTCCTGGTGCTGCCGTTCCTGCTCGGCTTCCGGCTCACCTGCTACTACTACCGCAAGGCCTACTACCGGTCGGTGTGGTTCTCGCCGCCCGCGTGCGCGGTCGCGGAGCCCCATCGAACCTACACGGGGGAGACGCGCCTGCCGCTGATAGTCCAGAACGCACACCGCTACTTCTTCTACGTCGCACTCGTCGTCTCGCTGATCAACACGTACGACGCGATCCGCGCGTTCCACGGCGCCGACGGCGGATTCGGAATCGGGCTCGGCACACTCGTCATGGTCTGCAACGTGATCCTGCTCTGGGCGTACACCGTCTCGTGCCATTCCTGTAGGCATGTCACGGGCGGCAGGCTCACCCACTTCTCCAAGCACCCGATCCGATACCGGCTCTGGACCTGGGTCAGCACACTGAACACCCGGCACATGCAGCTCGCCTGGACCACCCTCGCCACACTGATCGTCACCGACTTCTACGTGATGCTCGTGGCGAGCGGGACCATCTCCGACCTGCGCCTGATCAACTGACTTCACCGAAGAGGGAGTGGAATGACGGAAGTCGAACGGCACCAGTACGACGTCGTGGTCATCGGTGCCGGCGGCGCCGGACTGCGAGCGGTCATCGAGGCCCGGGAACAGGGCCTGTCCGTCGCCGTCGTCTGCAAGTCGCTGTTCGGCAAGGCACACACGGTCATGGCGGAGGGTGGCTGCGCCGCCGCGATGGGAAACGC
>NZ_LTCZ01000044.1:26405-46988 GCF_001583455.1 Rhodococcus sp. LB1
CGCGGCGGCAAGTTCCTCAACAACTGGCGAATGGCCGAACTGCACGCCCGCGAGGCTCCCGACCGGGTGTGGGAACTCGAAACGTACGGCGCCCTGTTCGACCGGACCCCCGACGGCCGGATCAGCCAGCGCAACTTCGGCGGTCACACGTATCCGCGGCTCGCCCACGTCGGTGACCGCACCGGACTCGAACTGATCCGCACCATGCAGCAGAAGATCGTGTCGCTGCAGCAGGAAGATTTCGCCGCCACCGGCGACTACGAGGCACGGATCAAGATCTTCGCCGAGTGCACCATCTCCGAGCTGACCAAGGACGGCGACCGGATCTCGGGTGCGTTCGGATACTGGCGCGAGAGTGGACGTTTCGTCCTGTTCGAGGCGCCGGCCGTCGTGATGGCCACCGGCGGGATCGGCAAGTCGTTCAAGGTCACGTCGAACTCGTGGGAGTACACCGGCGACGGTCACGCCCTCGCCCTGCGCGCAGGCGCCAACCTCATCAACATGGAGTTCGTGCAGTTCCACCCCACCGGCATGGTGTGGCCACCCAGCGTCAAGGGCATCCTCGTGACGGAAGGCGTCCGCGGCGACGGCGGGGTCCTGAAGAACTCCGAGGGCGAGCGGTTCATGTTCTCGTACATCCCACCGGTCTTCAAAGGGCAGTACGCGGAGACCGAGGAAGAGGCCGACGGCTGGTACAAGGATTCCGACAACAACCGCCGCACACCGGATCTGCTGCCCCGCGACGAGGTGGCCCGCGCCATCAACTCCGAGGTCAAGGCCGGACGGCAGACCCCGCACGGCGGCGTGTACCTCGACATCGCCTCGCGGATGCCCGCCGACGAGATCGTCCGGCGGCTGCCCTCGATGTACCACCAGTTCAAGGAACTCGCGGACGTCGACATCACGAAGGAGCAGATGGAGGTCGGGCCCACCTGCCATTACGTGATGGGGGGCATCGAAGTCGACCCCGACAGCGGGTCCTCCAGCGTCGCGGGTCTGTTCGCTGCGGGGGAGTGCTCGGGCGGGATGCACGGCTCCAACCGGCTCGGCGGCAACTCACTGTCCGACCTCCTCGTGTTCGGGCGTCGCGCCGGACTGGGGGCCGCGGAGTACGTCAAGTCGCTGCAGGAACGGCCGGTCGTCTCCGCGGACGCCGTCGATGCGGCGGCGCGGATGTTGTTGTCGCCGTTCGATCCCGCGGTCGGGGAGGGCGGTACCACCGAGAACCCGTACACGCTCCACACCGAACTGCAGCAGACCATGAACGACCTCGTCGGCATCATCCGGAAGGAAGACGAGATCGTCCGCGCCCTGGACAAACTCACGGAGATCAAGGGCCGCATCGGGGGCGTGGAGGTAGAGGGGCACCGGCAGTTCAACCCGGGATGGCACCTCGCCGTCGACCTGCGGAACATGGTGCTGGTCAGCGAATGCGTCGCGCAGGCGGCACTGCTGCGCACGGAAAGTCGCGGCGGGCACACCCGCGACGACCACCCGAGCATGGAGGCCGAGTGGCGCAACACCCTGCTGGTGTGCAGCGTGGTCGGCGACATGTCCGCGCATCCTGATTCGGTGGTGCCGGACGTCACCGTCACCCGCGAGCCCCAGCTCCCGATGCGCGCAGAGCTGTTGGAGCTCTTCGACATCGACGAACTGGCCAAGTACTACACCGACGCCGAACTCGCGGAACACCCGGGAAGGAAGGCCTGAGATGGGTTACGACGCGCAGTTCCGGGTCTGGCGCGGCGACGCCGACGGCGGCGCCCTCCAGGACTACTCCATTCCCGTCAACGAAGGTGAGGTGGTGCTCGACATCATCCACCGGTTGCAGGCGACGCAGACCCCGGACCTGGCGGTGCGATGGAACTGCAAGGCGGGCAAATGTGGTTCGTGTTCCGCGGAGATCAACGGCCAGCCACGGCTGCTGTGCATGACGCGGATGTCGACGTTCACGGAAGACGAGGTGGTGACGGTCACGCCGCTGCGGGCGTTCCCGGTCATCCGGGATCTCGTCACCGACGTGTCGTTCAACTACGCGAAGGCGCGGGAGATCCCGTCGTTCACCCCGCCGCCGGGGCTCGGGCCGGGCGAGTACCGGATGCAGCAGATCGACGTCGAACGGTCGCAGGAGTTCCGCAAGTGCATCGAGTGCTTCCTCTGCCAGAACACCTGTCACGTCATCCGTGATCACGACGACAACAAGCCGGCGTTCTCCGGGCCCCGCTTCTTCATCCGCGTTGCCGAACTGGAGATGCATCCACTCGACACGGCCGACCGTCGGGAGGCGGCTCAGGAAGAGTTCGGCCTCGGGCTCTGCAACATCACCAAGTGCTGCACCGAGGTGTGCCCCGAAGGGATAAAGATCACCGACAACGCCATCATTCCAATGAAGGAGCGGGTGGTCGACCGACGGTACGACCCCATCGTCTGGTTGGGCAACAAGCTCTTTCGCCGCGGTTAGCGCCTCCGGCGCCCGTGAGTACTTATTAACCGCCCGACGTTGACAAGTACTCACAGGCGCGTCAGCGCACGGCGTGGAGGTTGCGGGCAGTGGGCGACTTCTCGACCGATTCGGGGTCGGGGTCGGTGCCCAGGATCCGGTCGGCGGTGCCCGAGGTGGTGACGGTGAACCAGTAGTGCTCGTTCTTGTAGTGGTGATGGCGGTGGTTGCGCCAGATCGCGCGGTACAGGCGGGAGTTCGGCTTGTAATCGCTGTGGATGAGGTAGTGCGTCCACTCGTACAGGACGCCCAGGACGCTCAGCGCGACGAGGAACGTCAGTCCGAGGCCGGTGCGCGGAAACGCGAACAGCGCGAGGGCCACGAGAACCGGGATCAACCACGTCAGTGTCTGCCACGGGATGAAGACGAGTGGCACGTCGCGGGGATCGACGTGGTGCTCGCGATGCTTCCGGGCGAGCAGTGAATCGACGGTCAGGCCCAGGACCTTTCGGGGCTTCCAGTGCAGGATGCAGACGTGGATGACCCATTCGGCGAACGGGAACACGGCCAGCATCACCAGCGGAAGCACGGCATCGGTCGGCTGCCAGTCGCCGACGATCAGGCGGGCGGCCACCGCGGCGACCAGCATGCCGCCGATCATCCACGGGGAGGGGTGGCGACGGAACTGGTCTGCGGCGTCGCGGAGGGTGATCGACCTGCGCTGGCGGCGATCGGCGGGAGGTTTCGTGGTCATGTGTCCTTCTCCGAATCGTGTTGGTGCAGTGCATCGATCACGGCGGTCACGGCCGCCGAGCCGAGGTCGAGGAGGGTGGTGGCGGTCTGGGCCGCGGCGACCTCGTCGTGGGCGGAGATCGCCTCGGCCAGCTGGTAATACAGGTCGGTGCGGCCGACTTCCGCGACCATGACGGCGGCCATCGCCGTCATGGTCGGTTCGTACGCGTTGCGGAGGCTGTTGAAGATGAGCCGGAATGCGATGGAATCGGCCGTGTCGACCACGCGCTCCCAGAAGGCCAGGGCGCCGACCTGCTGCGCGACCGGGTCGCTGTCGGAGGCGAGACGATCCACGGCGTCGCGGAGAGCGGCACCCGACTCGTCGGTCGCCCGGCCGGCGGCGAGCCGGGCGACCTGCACGCCGATCATCCGCCGGGCCTCGAGGACGCTGCGGACCACCGCCCAATCGGGTACACCGTCGCGGACCAGCAGCTGGGACAGCAATTCGGGCCCGCCGTGCTGCCGGAAGTCGCGCACAGAGGTGGCGTCGCCCTGCCGGACCTCGACGAGTCCGGCCTGGGCCAGCTTCTGGATCGCTTCCCGGACCGCGGGCCGGGACACCCCGAAGGCTTCGGCCAGGCGTCGTTCGCTCGGCAGGGCGTCGCCGGCGGCGAGGTCGCCGCCCAGCACACGCGCGGTGATCTGGTCGAAGACTTCGGTGGAGGCGGATTTCCGTGCGATCGGCTCGAACATCATGACCACGACACTAGAGCGGCGACAGGTAAGAGGTCAAGTGGTCTTACCAGTGGATGTCACCAGCCGAAAAGACTCCGGACGAACGCGCTGGTGTCGGGCAGGGACGCCGGCATCGTGTAGAGATGGCCGGTCGGATACGTCCGGAACACGAACTGCTGCCCGTTCGCGGCGAGGTCGGCCGTGAGTTTCCAGGTGAGGGGGATGGGGACGACGTCGTCGAACAGTCCCTGTCCGATGAACAGCGGCCGGTCGTAGCCCCGCACGGGAACTCCCAGCGTGATACGAAGCGCCGCCAGGACCGCCGGGTCGTCGAGGGGGCGGGACATCAACTGTCCGATCGAGATGCCGTCGAGTTGCGGGGCCGCCTCCTCGTAGCAGAGCGATTCGACGCGATTCAGGACGTCGACGCCGAGCGGTGTGAGGTAGCTGTCGATGTCGAGGTCGGGTCGCGACGCACGCAATCCGGCAAGCGCGTACGCCACGAACACCGTGCTCCCGGTGAGGGGGAGCTGCGGGAAACCCGGGCCGACGAGCGGTGCGAGGTTCTCCAGATTGGACGGGGCGCCGGTGGCGACGGTGCCGCGGAAGTCGAGGTCGGGTGCGTAGGTGGTGGCCATCGAGGCGGCGACGAGAGCGGCGTGACCGCCCTGCGATTGGCCGATCGCGACCCACCGGTTCGACAGGGACGGCGTGACCGTCCGCGCCGCGCGCACCATGTCGATCACGCTGTGCGCCTCCGTCGGGCCGTCCAGGTACGGGTGCACACCGGGTGTGCCGAGGCCGACGTAATCCGTTGCGACGACGGCGTAGCCCTGGTCGAGCCAGTGCTGGACGTACGGCCCGACGAGTTTTCCCGTCACCGTCGGCGCACACTTGTCGGCGATGCCGACCGTTCCGTGGGCCCAGGACACGACGGGCCACCCGCCGGGCGGCGCCTCACCGGGGGGCAGCAGGACCGCGCCGGTGCTGAGCGCGGGTTCGTTCATCGGCCCCGTCGTCCAGTAGGTGACGTACGTGGCGTCGGCGACGCCCGGCGGCCGCGCGTCCGGCGCCACCGGCGTCGCGACGACGACGGCACCCGGATCGCCGCCCGCAGTCTGTGCCGCAGCCGGGGCGGGCGCGCCGAGGAGCGACAGTGCGAGTGCCGCCGCGAGAACCGTTCCGGTGCGGCGGCCGAGCGAAGACGTCATAGCGTCCGTCCCTGGGCCGTCGGAGGCGCCGCGCGGTCCCCTGGTGGCCGACGCGGCGTCGACTCAATTGTGCGCGCTCAGGGGCGGTGGGCGGAGTCTTTCAGTCGTGCGCGAATTCCGTCGACGAACAGCGACAGGCCGAAGTCGAACCGGACCGCCGGATCGCCGTCGAGGAGATCCTCGTCGTATGCCGCGATCGGAGACTGCGGGGCGTCGGGGGACAGGGCGGCACGGGTGAGGGCCCCGGCCGACTCCATCTGCGCCCGCGACTGCTCGTCGACCGTGTGGCCGAGGACGTAGTACAGCAGCGAGTAGGACGACAGTTCCGCGTGTTCGCGGGACAGTCCGGATCGCAGACCGACTGCGGCGAAGCTTTCCCGGACCCGGGAGTTGGTCATGCGGGACGCGTACGTGGCGGAGACCAGTTCGGCGCCGTCGCGGTGGGCGAGCAGCGCGGTGCGGAGCCGGTGGGCCAGTTCGGTGAACTCCGCGTCCCAGCCGGGGGCAGTGACCGGGGCGTCGACGTCTTCGAGGATCTTGTCGGCGAGGGCCCCGAGCAGGGTCTGCTTGTTGGGAAAATGCCAGTACAGGGCGCCCGGCTGCACGCCGAGGGCCGTCGCGAGTCTGCGCATCGTCAGGTCGGCGAGGCCGAACTCGTCGAGGATGGCCATTGCGCCGTCGAGTACGTCGCCGCGTCGCAATTGCACTGTGTGATCTCCCAATCTCGTCGACAAGTCCCGTTCCGGCTTTGACAGTATTCCACCACGGATCTAACGTGAACACCGTTCAACTTGTACGGTGTTCAATTTTTCGGTCCAGTCGATTCACGGCACGTGATCGGCCCGTTTTCCAGGAGATACGTGTGACATCGGCCCCGGTACAGACAGACATCCTCGCCCTCGCGCGTGAGCAGGTTCTCGAGCGCGGTGACGCGCTCGACGAGAGTCAGGTGCTCGAGGTCCTGCAACTTCCCGACGACCGGCTCGAGGAACTGCTCGCCCTCGCGCACGACGTGCGCATGAAGTGGTGCGGTCCCGAGGTCGAGGTGGAGGGCATCATCAGCCTCAAGACCGGTGGCTGCCCCGAGGACTGCCACTTCTGCTCGCAGTCCGGCCTGTTCCAGTCGCCGGTTCGCGCGGCGTGGCTCGACATCCCGTCGCTCGTGGAGGCCGCCAAGCAGACCGCCAAGTCCGGCGCCAGCGAATTCTGCATCGTCGCCGCCGTCCGCGGCCCCGACGAGCGGCTGCTCGCCCAGGTCGCTGCCGGCATCGAGGCGATCCGCAACGAGGTCGACATCCAGATCGCCTGCTCGCTGGGCATGCTCACCCAGGAGCAGGTCGACCAGCTCGCCGCGATGGGTGTGCACCGCTACAACCACAACCTGGAGACGTCGAAGTCCCACTTCCCGAACGTCGTCACCACACACACCTGGGACGAGCGCTGGAACACCCTCCGCATGGTGCGCGAAGCGGGCATGGAGGTGTGCTGCGGCGGCATCCTCGGCATGGGCGAGAGCCTCGAGCAGCGCGCCGAATTCGCGGCCAACCTCGCCGAACTCGAACCCGACGAGGTCCCGCTGAACTTCCTCAACCCGCGACCCGGCACCCCGTTCGGCGACCTCGAGGTCCTGCCCGCGAGCGAGGCCCTCAAGTCGGTCGCCGCGTTCCGCCTCGCGCTGCCCCGCACCATCCTCCGCTTCGCGGGCGGTCGCGAGATCACGCTCGGCGACCTCGGGGCCAAGCAGGGCATCCTCGGCGGCATCAACGCCGTCATCGTCGGCAACTACCTGACGACCCTCGGCCGGCCCGCCGAACAGGACCTCGACCTGCTCGTCGATCTGCAGATGCCGATCAAGGCACTGAACGACACCCTGTGACGATCATGGCAGAGGCGACAATAAGCGAGCGCCCCGAGGATCGGGTCGACGGCCCCGAGGAGCGTTACAACCCGTACACCGGCCGCCGCGTGGTGGCCGGTGTGGACGACGCGGTCCCCACCGCCGCGCAGCTGGGGCTGGAGCCGCCCCGCTTCTGCGAGGCGTGCGGCCGCCGGATGGTGGTGCAGATCAGCCCGGACGGCTGGTGGGCGAAATGTTCCCGCCACGGTGTGTTCGACTCGATCTACGGCGGACGGCGGTAGCGTCGGACGGGTGACCACGCTCCCGCGCTTCAGGCTTCGATCTGCCGCCGGAATCTTCTGCGGGACGGTGGTGGCGAGCGCGCTCGCCGGGGTGCTGTGGGGAGTCCTCGCACCGCCCGAGCACCTGCTGGTGGTCGCCCCCGACCGCGGCGTGTCGCTGACGGGGGAGAGTGTGCACCGGTTCGACGCGATCGGGATGTTCGCGTGCGCGGGCCTGGTGGTCGGCATCCTCACCGCGGTCGCGGCGTGGACGGCGCGGACGAGTCGCGGCCCGGTGGCGCTGGGCGCGGTCCTGGCCGGCAGTGTGGTCGGCGCCGGGGTGATGGCGCTCGGTGGAATCGGAGTGGCTGCGCTGCGGTTCCCCGACCCCGACACCTCGACCGCAGGCACCGTCGTGGCGGTCGCGCCGGGAATCGGAACCCTGCTGGTGCTGATCTTCCAGCCCCTCGTCGCCTGCGCCGTGACGTTGGTGCTCGCCGCGCTCAATCCGTACGACGATCTCGGCGTCAGCGATCCCCCGGTCGAACTCGACGAGCCGGAAGAGCGCGACGCGACCCTTACCTCGTGACCGAGGTCCGCATCCGCACGTCCCCGAGGAGGCGCCCGCTGGCGAGAGCGCCGATGCGGCGAGTCGCGAACCGGGTGCTGACCGACGACACCCAGTTCATCAGACCGGAGACGACGCTCGGCGGGGTGCTGCGCCGGTCGAGGGCGCGCAGCGCTGTCGTGACCACCTGATCCGCGGTCTGCATGCGGCCGACGGCGGCGTCCTCGGAGCCGACGACGTCGAAGAACTCGGTGCGGGTGGGGCCCGGGCAGATGGCGAGCACGGTGAGGCCTGTGCCTCGCGCCTCGGCCCACAACGCCTCCGTGAAATTGAGGACGAACGCCTTCGTCGCCCCGTAGACGGCCATGCCGGGAGTCGGCTGGAACGCTGCGGTGCTCGCGACGTTCACGAGTGCGCCGCGTCCCCGGAGCAGGTCGGGCAGGAACGTGTGCGACAGCTCGACGAGGGTGGTGACGTTGAGCTGGATCTCGGAGGTGAGGCGCTCCAGGTCGGCGGAAGCGAAATCTCCGTGCGTCCCGAATCCCGCGTTGTTGATCAGTGAGTCGACGCGGATGTCGCGGGTGATGAGTTCGCTGCGCAACCGCTCGCCGGCGCCTGGTGTCGCGAGGTCGAACGGGAGCACGGTGACCGATACGTGGTGAGCGGCGCGGAGTTCGGTGGCGAGTTGTTCGAGGCGGTCGGCGCGGCGGGCGACGAGAACGAGATCTGCACCCCGCCCGGCGAACCGGCGGGCGAATTCGACACCGAGGCCCGCGCTCGCGCCGGTGATGAGGACGGTGGTTCCGGATACGTCGAAGGACATGTCTGCTCCTAGCGGTGGGGTGTCTCGAATGTAGTCAGTGCCATCTATGTAGTCAATGACAACATTTTGCTAGGCTGGCGGCATGTCCGTCGCCGAACAGCCCTACCACCACGGGAGTCTTCGCCAGGTGCTGCTCGCGCGCGCCGAGAGCACGCTCGAGAAGGACGGTGTCGACGGACTCTCCCTCCGGCAGCTCGCTCGTGAGGCCGGGGTCAGCCACACCGCACCCAGCAAGCACTTCCGGGACCGTCAGGCGCTGCTCGACGCACTCGCGGAGTCCGGTTTCCTGCGCCTCACCGCCGCTCTCGAACGCGCGGTCGAGAAGGCGGAACCCCACGCCCGGGCCCGCTTCGCCGCGCTCGCCGGCGCCTACGTGAGCTTCGCGCTCGAGCATCGCGAGTTGCTGGCCCTGATGTACGGCAACAAGCACGCGCCCGGAGCCGCCTCCCAGGTCGTGGAGGCCGGCCACGCCTCGATGGACCTGACGGTCCGGATCGTCACCGAAGCCCAGGCCGCGGGTGACATCGGGCCCGGGGACGCGTCGCGCATCGCCCTCGTCGCGTTCGCGACGTTCCACGGGATCGCGACCCTCGCCGCCGGCGGAATGCTCGACGGCGCGCCGGTGGACGAAGTCGTCACCGCCGCATCGGACACGTTCTGGCGGGGTCTCGCCCAGGCGTGAGGCCGCCTGACGTGCGGGTCAGCTCGGCGGTCGGAGTGCAGCGAACTCGTCCGTCACCCGCAGCGTGGAGTCGGTGAACCGGTAGAGGGCTGCCGGGCGCCCGCCGGTGCGGCCCGACGGTGCGGTGTTCCCGGTGGGAGTCAGCACCCCACGTCGCCCGAGGACGCGCTGGAGGTTGGTCGCATCCACCTGGTACCCGAGTGCGGCGCAGTAGATCTCACGCAGCGTCGACATGGAGAACTCGTCGGGGGCCAAACCGAACGCGATGTTGGTGTAGGAGAGCTTGGCCGCGAGGCGGGTCCGGGCGTGCCGGACGACGGTGCCGTGGTCGAACGCCGTCTCGGGGAGCGCGGACACCGGGTGCCACGCGGTGTCCGGCGGCAGATGTGGGTCGGCGGGGAGGGGGACGAGCCCGAGGAACGTCGACGCGATGGTGCGCGGGCCGGGCACTCGATGCGGATCGCTGAACACCGACAGCTGCTCGAGGTGGGAGACCTCCTGCACGTCCACCTTCTCGGCCAGCTGGCGTCGCGCGGACGTGGTGAGGTCCTCGTTCTCGTGGAGCAGTCCGCCGGGTAGGGACCAGGCCCCCGCCTGGGGATCGAGGGCCCGTTGCCACAGCAGCACGGCGAGCTCACCGGTGCCCGCCGCGTGACGCACATCACCGCCTCGACCTGCGGTGATGTGGTCGGGGAAGTGGCGAACCTGGAACACCGCGGTAAGCACTTCATGCGTGGTGTTACTATTGGGCATGTTTTCGATCCTAAGTCGAAAACCCCGATTGCGGAAATTCGGGCCAGCCCGCCCGAGTTCACGGTGAAGGAGCAAGCCATGACGACCACGACGTTGTGGGCGGGTACCAACCCGCAGATTCAGGACGGTCCCGGCGGATACGCGGGCGTCGAGGCGAGCGAAGAGTGGGCTGCCGAGATCAAACGGCTGGCACGTGAGCGGGGAGCGACCCTCCTTGCGCACAACTACCAATTGCCCGCCATCCAGGACGTGGCCGACCACGTGGGCGACTCCCTGGCACTCTCGCGCATCGCGGCCGAAGCCCCCGAGGACACCATCGTGTTCTGCGGCGTGCACTTCATGGCCGAGACCGCGAAGATCCTCAGCCCCGCCAAGACCGTGCTGATCCCGGACGAGCGCGCGGGCTGCTCGCTCGCCGACTCGATCAACGCCGATCAGCTGCGCGAATGGAAGGCGGAGTTCCCCGACGCCGTCGTCGTGTCGTACGTCAACACCACCGCCGAGGTGAAGGGTCTGACGGACATCTGCTGCACGTCGTCCAACGCCGTCGACGTGGTCGCGTCGATCGACCCCGACCGTGAGGTCCTGTTCCTTCCCGACCAGTTCCTCGGCGCACACGTCAAGCGCGTCACCGGCCGCAAGAACATGCAGATCTGGGCGGGTGAGTGCCACGTCCACGCCGGCATCAACGGCGACGAGCTCACCGCGCAGGCCAAGGCGCACCCCGGTGCCGAACTGTTCGTGCACCCCGAATGCGGTTGCGCCACCTCGGCTCTCTACCTGGCCGGCGAAGGGTTCGTGCCCGAGGACAAGGTGAAGATCCTCTCGACGGGCGGCATGCTCGACGCCGCCCGCGCGACCGGGGCCAAGCAGGTTCTCGTGGCCACCGAGGTCGGCATGCTGCACCAGCTGCGCAAGGCTGCGCCGGAGGTCGACTTCCAGGCCGTCAACGACCGCGCATCCTGCCCGTACATGAAGATGATCACCCCCGCGGCCCTGCTCCGCTGCCTCCTCGAGGGCAAGGACGAGGTTCACGTCGATCTCGCGACCGCAGAGCGTGCCCGCAAGTCGGTGCAGCGCATGATCGAGATCGGAAACCCGGGCGGCGGCGAGTGAGCAGCCCGGCCCGGGGGATTTCCTGGGAAGAGCACGCCGACCTCGTGGTCGTGGGCGGTGGTGTGGCCGGACTGACGGCCGCACGCACCGCCTCGCTGCGCGGACTGACCGTGCTCACCGTCAGCAAGGGTGGGGCGACGGACACCGCGACGCAGTACGCGCAGGGTGGTATCGCGGTGGTGGGTGACGCTGTCACCGATTCGGTGGACTCGCACGTCGCCGACACGTGCGAGGCCGGGGTGGGCCTGTGCGACGAGGACGCCGTGCGGTCGATCGTGGCGGGTGGCCGTGATGCCGTGGCCGCGTTGACCGATCTGGGCGCGGTGTTCGACCGCGGCCGTGACGGCGCCGTCTCGCGCACCCGCGAGGGCGGGCACAGCACCCGGCGGATCATTCACGCCGGCGGGGACGCCACGGGCGCGGAGGTCCAGCGCGCCCTGGGTGCCGCCGGCCTTCCCGTCCTGTTCGACAGTTGCGCCGTACGGGTACTCACCGATGCCCGCGGCGTCACCGGCGTGCTCGTGGATTCGCCGCGCGGACTCGGTGTCGTCCACACACCGGCCGTCCTCCTGGCGACCGGCGGACTCGGACAGCTGTACGCCTGCAGTACCAACCCGCCCGGAGCGACCGCGGACGGTATCGCTCTCGCGCTCGACGCGGGCGCAGCCGTCGCCGATCTCGAGTTCGTGCAGTTCCACCCGACCGTCCTGTTCACCCCCGGCGGACTCGGACGACGTCCGCTGATCAGCGAGGCCGTCCGCGGCGAGGGCGCGATCCTCGTCGACGCCAACGGCGATTCGGTCACCGCGGGTGTGCATCCGCGCGGCGACCTCGCCCCCCGCGACGTCGTGTCGCGGGCGATCGCGTCGAGGCTCCGGGACCTGGGTCACGACCACGTCTACCTCGACGCGCGTCACCTGTCCGGGTTCGCGCAGCGGTTCCCGACCGTGACGGCGTCGTGCCTGGAAGCCGGGATCGATCCGTGCGAACAGCTGATCCCGGTCGCACCCGCCGCGCACTACTCGTGCGGCGGAGTGGTCACCGACGTCGACGGACGCACCGCCGTCCCCGGTCTCTACGCCGCGGGAGAGGTGGCCCGCACCGGGCTGCACGGAGCGAACCGGCTGGCCTCCAACAGTCTCCTCGAAGGCCTGGTGGTCGGCGAGCGGGTCGGCGCCGCGGCCGTCGAACGCGCCGGCCTCCGCGTCGAGGCAACCGCCCCCGAACAGCGGGCCCTGCCGTCCGCACCGCGGGAACTGGTGCAGCAGCTGATGACCGGCAACGCCTCCGTCGTCCGGGACGGTGCCGGACTCGAGGCGGTGGCCGCCGCCCTCGCCGGCGCGCCGCGCGCGGTGCCCGAGGGGGAGGCCGCGCTCGAAGACGCCGCGTTGACCCTGGCGGCGTCCGCGCTGGTACTCGCGGCCGCCGCGCGGACCGAAAGTCGTGGTTGCCACACGCGCAGCGACTACCCGCAGACGTCCGACGAATGGCGCCGCAGCACGCACGTTCGCTTGCGAGACGGCGAACTCGAGCTTCTCGAACCCCAACTGACAGGAGTGCTGTGATGTCCGACCATGTCCTTCCCGACGGTCTGGACGCGGACGAGGTGCGCGCGCTCGTGCGCCTCGCCCTGGACGAGGACCTGCGGTACGGACCGGACGTGACGTCGTCGTCCACGGTCCCGGCCGACGCGGTGACGAAGGCGTCCGTGGTCTCCCGTGCGCACGGCACCGTCGCCGGCCTCGACGTGGGACTGCTGGTGCTCGACGAGGTGATCGGGACGGGCCGCTACCACGTGCTCGACCGGCTCGCCGACGGCGCCCGGGTCGTGCCCGGCCAGGCCGTGCTGACGGTCACCGCGCCCACGCAGGGGCTGCTCACCGCGGAGCGGACGATGCTCAACCTGGTGTGCCACCTGTCCGGCATCGCCACCGCGACGTCCGCCTGGGTGGACGCGGTCGAGGGCACCGGGGCGAAGATCCGCGACAGTCGCAAGACGCTGCCGGGACTGCGCGGCTTGCAGAAGTACGCCGTCCGGGTGGGTGGCGGCGTCAATCACCGCATGGGCCTCGGCGACGCGGCATTGATCAAGGACAACCACGTCGCGGCCGCCGGTTCGGTGGTGGCGGCGCTGCGGGCGGTGCGCGCCGCGGCACCGGACATCGAGTGCGAGGTGGAGGTCGACAGCCTCGAGCAACTCGACGAGGTGCTGGCCGAGAACGTCGAACTGGTGCTGCTCGACAACTTTCCGCTGTGGCAGACGCAGATCGCGGTGCAACGCCGCGACGCGAACGCCCCCGGCACCAAGCTGGAGTCGTCGGGCGGTCTCACGCTGGACGTCGCGGCCGAGTACGCCGGGACCGGAGTCGACTACCTCGCGGTCGGCGCGCTCACCCATTCCGTCACCGTGCTGGATCTCGGCCTCGACATGTGACCCACCCGTGAGTACTTACTTGTCAACCGCCCGCGGTTGAGAAGTACTCACGGGTCAGACGGCGCGGCGCACTGTCGCCAGGAACGTGGCCGCCACGAAGAACAGCCCGGAGAACGTCCGGTTGGTGGCGCGCTGCTGCCGTGGTGACCGCATCAGCCGCAGGACCTTCGACGCGAGGCCGGTGTAGCCGGTCATGACGACGACGTCGACCGCGATCATGCTGGCGGCGATGATCGCGTACTGGGGGAGCAGGGGCGCCGACGGGGTGATGAACTGTGGAAGCACCGCGAGCATGAAGACGACGGCCTTCGGGTTGCTGGCATTGACCAGGAACCCGCGCAGTGTCATCGCGGGCCCGCTGGTCTCGGCGACGTCGCCGTCGACCCCGGACACATCGGTCGCACTCGCCCGCCACTGGCGGATGCCGAGATACACCAGGTACGCGACGCCGAACCACTTGATCACCGTGAACGCGAGTGTCGAGTTCGCGAGCAGCGCCCCGAGTCCGGCGGCGACCACCGCGATCTGCAGCAGCAACCCGAGCTGGAGACCCGCGATGTTCCAGTAGCCGCGTCGGAGCCCGAACCGCATCCCCGTGGCCATCGACGCGATCGCGCCGGCCCCCGGGGACAGACTGATCACGCACGAGGCCCCGAGCACTGCACACCACATCTGCCACGACACCAGGTGATGGTACGTCGCGCTTCGGCGTCAACCGTTCTACGGGGGATCGGTGCAGCTGACGGGCGGATCCACGAGGGAACAGAGTGCGGCGGGGCGTTCGGGTTCGTAGCCGGGCGGGAGCCCGTTCGCGACGAGATCGCGGTAGGTGGTCACCGCTTCGGTCGGTCGCCGGGTGAGGGTGGGGTCGGTCAGCGCGTCGACGGTGAACAGACCGAACCGGGGACGGTACGTGCCCCACTCGTAGTTGTCGGTGATCGACCAGTAGTTGTAACCGATCACGGGGGCACCGTCCGACCGTGCCCGCTCCAGCCAGTAGACGTGATCGCGGAGATGATCGGACAGGGTGTAGCGGTCCGGGCGCGGTTTCCCGTCGTCGGTGGGCATGCCGTTCTCCACGACGTACAGCGGTAGTCCCGGAAACGTGCGGCTGTACCGCATCAGGGCGTGGTAGATGCCGTCCGGTTGGGGGCTGATGTCGTAGAAGGCGTCGGTGACCGCATGTGCCGCGGTGAGGTTGTCGAGGGAGAGGCCGTAGTAGTAGTCGACGCCGAGGAAGTCGAGCTTGTCGCGGACCCGGTCGACGAAGGTGGCGTCGAGTGCGTCCATGGCGGCCGGGACGTACGCGAGGTTGCTGCTCACCCGGGCGCCCGGGTCGTTCTCGTGGATCAGGTCGTAGGCGCGGCGGTGGACCTCGACGAGCCGGTCGAGCATCTGCGGGACCCGGTCGGCGCCGATGCCGCCGAACGTCAGCTCCTTCTGCACGTACACGGTCGGTTCGTTGATCGTGATCCAGAGCACGCCGAGACCGGAATAGCGCTCGATCACCTTCTGCGCGTTCGCGAGCCAGTCGTCGACGGTGTCCGGGTTCGCCCACCCACCCTGATCGGCGACCCACCCCGGATACACCCAGTGGTCGAGCGTGATCATCGGGGTCATCCCGCGGCTGGTGATCTCGCGGACGACGTCGTCGTAGTACCGCAGTTCGGTTTCGTCCCACACGCCCGGGGCGGGCTGCACGCGGGCCCACTCGACGCCGAACCGGAAGACGTCGACACCCAGGTTCGCGGCGCGGGTGATGTCCTCGGTGTACCGGTGACGGAAGTCGACGGAGTTGCCGATCGCGTCGTGGGTGCGCCCCGAGTCGGAATACCGCCGCCAGTTGCTGTCCGGTGAGGAACCCTCGGATTGGAACCCGGACGTTGCCACGCCCCACAGGAAGTCGTCGGGCAGAGGGGCGGCGTGCGCCGCGGTGGCGGGCGCCAGCAAGCACAGCAGGACCGCGCCGGCGCCCAGGAGTCGCGAGGGAGTCCGCATCGGCCGAAGAGTAGCGGAAACGGTGTCCCGACTGCGCCGATTGGGGGATACTGGTGAGTAGGACTACCCGCCAGTAGGAGGCGCGTCATGGTCGACACCTCAGCTCCGAAGGTCACCGAAGAAGAAGCACGAGCGGTCGCGGAGGAGGCGAGGGAATCCGGCTGGGACAAACCCTCCTTCGCGAAAGAACTGTTTCTGGGACGGTTCCGGCTGGATCTGGTTCATCCCTTCCCCCGCCCGGCTACCGAGGACGCCGCGAAGGCCGAGGAATTCCTCATCCGCCTCCGCGCCTACTGCGAGGAGATGGACGGCAGCGTCATCGAATCCCAGTCGCGCATTCCCGACGAATACGTCCGCGGCCTCGCCGACCTCGGCTGCTTCGGCCTGAAGATCTCGGAGGAGTACGGCGGCCTCGGACTCTCGCAGGTCGCGTACAACCGGGCATTGATGCTCGTCGCGTCGGTGCATCCGAGCCTGGGCGCGCTGCTGTCGGCTCACCAGTCGATCGGCGTCCCCGAACCACTCAAGCTGGCCGGCACCCCCGAGCAGAAGCGCGAGTTCCTGCCGCGCTGCGCCCGCGGCGCCATCTCCGCGTTCCTCCTCACCGAACCGGACGTCGGTTCCGACCCTGCGCGCCTGGCGTCCTCCGCGACCCCGATCGAGGGCGGCGCCGCCTACGAACTGGACGGCGTGAAGCTGTGGACGACCAACGGCGTCGTCGCCGAACTGCTCGTCGTCATGGCGCGGGTGCCCAAGAGCGAAGGTCACCGTGGCGGCATCTCCGCGTTCGTCGTCGAGGCCGATACCCCGGGCATCACCGTCGAACGACGCAACGCGTTCATGGGACTGCGGGGGATCGAGAACGGCGTCACCCGGATGTACAAGGTCCGCGTTCCCCGCGAGAATCTGATCGGCCGGGAAGGTGACGGGCTCAAGATCGCGCTCACCACCCTCAACGCCGGCAGGCTGGCGATTCCGGCGATGTGCGCCGGGGCCGGGAAGTGGTCGCTGAAGATCGCCCGCGAATGGTCCGGGGTACGCGTCCAGTGGGGCAAGCCCATCGCCGAGCACGCGGCCGTCGCCAACAAACTGTCGTTCATGGCCGCGACCACCTATGCCCTCGAGGCCGTGGTGGACCTGTCGGCGCAGATGAACGACGAGGGTCGCAACGACATCCGGATCGAGGCGGCGCTCGCCAAGCTGTGGTCGTCCGAGATGGCCTGCGTCATCTCCGACGAGCTGATCCAGGTCCGCGGCGGTCGCGGATACGAGACGGCGGCGTCGCTGGCCGCCCGCGGTGAACGCGCGGTGCCGGTGGAACAGCTGGACCGCGACCTGCGCATCAACCGGATCTTCGAAGGCTCGAGTGAGATCATGCGGCTGCTGGTCGCGCGCGAGGCCGTGGACGCGCACCTCACGGCGGCGGGCGATCTCGCGGACCCGCACGCCGATACGGGTGCGAAGGCCCGCGCGGCCGCCAAGGCGAGCGGGTTCTACGCGAAGTGGCTGCCGCAACTCGTGGCAGGCAAGGGGCAGGTGCCGACGTCGTACAGCGAATTCGGTGTCCTGGCCAAGCACCTGCGGTTCGTCGAACGGCACTCCCGCAAGCTGGCCCGCTCCACGTTCTACGGGATGGCCCGGTGGCAGGCGGCGCTGGAGAAGCAGCAGGGCTTCCTCGGCCGGGTCGTGGACATCGGCGCCGAACTGTTCGCGATGTCCGCCACGTGCGTCAAGGCGGAGATGCAGCGCGAGGAGAACGAGGCCGAGGGTGCGGCCGCCTACGAACTCGCCGACGTGTTCTGCCGGCAGGCGGCGCTGCGGGTCGAGAAACTGTTCGACGGTCTGTGGCACAACACCGATGACGTGGACAAGCAGGTTGCGCATTCGATCCTCGAGGGACGGTATGCGTGGCTGGAGCGGGGAGTGGTCGACCCCAGTGAAGGCACCGGTCCGTGGATCACCGAGTGGACCCCCGGCGCGTCCACCGAGGAGAACCTGGCGAGGAGGTTCCTGCACTCCACCCGCCTCTAGGCCGTCCGGTTCCCCACCACGGCTCGGCGGTACCCTCCGAGGAGACGCGCACACCAGCGTGGCACCCGCCTGCGTTCCCGGACGCGGGCGGGACGAGCCGAGGGAACACCAGTGCGCAGCTTCATGTGTCGCAAATGCGGCCAACGACTGTCGTTCGAGAACAGTCTCTGCCTGAAATGTGACAGCGCTCTGGGATTCCACCTGCCGAGCCGGTCCATCGTCGTGCTCGACGGCGCGGATCGGGTGGAGGTGGACGGCGCGGCCTGGATGCGGTGCGCGAATGCCGGCCCGGCGAAGTGCAACTGGCTCGTCCGGCGCGACGACATCCAGAACCTGTGCACGTCCTGCCGGCTGACGCGGACCCGGCCCGCGGACGGCGACGACGAGGGCATGGCGGCGTTCGCGACCGCCGAGACCAACAAGAGGCGGGTCGTCCTCGAACTCGACGAGCTCGGTCTCCCGATCGTCTCCAAGTTCGAGGACCCGGGCACCGGCCTGGCCTTCGACCTGCTGTCGAGCGCACGGACCCGGGTGGTGACCGGGCACGCCGGCGGGGTGATCACCCTCGATCTGGCCGAGGGCGACGACGTGCACCGGGAACAGCTGCGCGTCGAGATGGACGAGCCCTACCGCACGCTCGTCGGCCATTTCCGGCACGAGATCGGGCACTACTACCAGTTGATGCTGATCCGGGGCGACGCCGAGCGCGCCCGATTCGAGGACCTGTTCGGGGATCCGGACCTCGACTACCAGGCCGCTCTGAAACGTCACTACAGCGAGGGCGCGCCGAAGGGCTGGGGCCGGCTGTACGTGTCGTCCTACGCCACGATGCACCCCGCCGAGGACTGGGCGGAGACCTTCGCGCACTACCTGCACATCCGTGACGCCCTGGACACGGCGGCAGCCTTCGCGATGGCGCCCGCCGGAGCGACGACGAGCAGTGAACTCAGTGGTGACGTGGGGTTCGACCAGATCATCGACTGGTGGCTGCCGCTGTCGTGGGCGCTGAACCAGATGAACAGGTCGATGGGCCACCACGACCTGTATCCGTTCGTGCTTCCGGCCGCGGTGCTGGAGAAGATGCGGTTCATCCACTCGCTGATCCAGCCCGCCCCGGTGTGGGACGAGCCGGCACCTGTGTCGACGGAAACCCGGTCGGCCGCCGACCGGTGAAAATGGGGTGCGCCTATCCTGGATAATCGGTGTCGAGCCCTGTTCTCCGCAGAACAGTCCCGCTCGTCCGAGACACCGTGTCCCGACAGTCGCAGAGAGGACCTCTCATGCTCGCCCGCACCGACCTTCGTGGTCGTACCCCTTCCACGGCCGAACTTCGCGCCGCACTTCCTCGAGGTGGAGTGGATGTGGACGCGGTCCTGCATCAGGTTCGCCCCGTCGTCGAGGCGGTCCGTGAGCGCGGCGCCGACGCGGCGCTCGAGTTCAGCGAGAAGTTCGACGGCGTCCGTCCCGCGCAGGTGCGGGTGCCGCAGTCCGAGTTGGACCGCGCGCTCGGCGAACTCGATCCGGCCGTCCGCGCAGCCCTCGAGGTCGCGATCGAACGTACCCGCAAGGTCCACGCCGACCAGCGCCGCACCGACACCACCACCGAGGTCGTCCCGGGCGGCACCGTCACCGAACGGTGGGTGCCCGTCGACCGCGTCGGGCTGTACGTCCCCGGCGGCAACGCCGTCTACCCGTCCAGCGTCGTGATGAACGTGGTCCCGGCGCAGGCCGCCGGTGTCCGGTCCCTCGTGGTGGCGTCGCCGCCGCAGTCCGAGTTCGGTGGTCTGCCGCACCCGACCATCCTCGCCGCGGCCGCCCTGCTGGGCGTCGACGAGGTGTGGGCCGTCGGTGGCGGTCAGGCCGTCGCCCTCCTCACCTACGGCGGCAGCGACACGAACGGCGCCGAACTCGCCCCCGTCGACCTCATCACCGGCCCCGGCAACATCTACGTCACTGCCGCCAAGCGCCTCTGCCGCGGCCTCGTCGGCATCGACGCCGAGGCAGGCCCCACCGAGATCGCGATCCTCGCCGACCACACGGCCGACCCGGTGCACGTCGCGGCGGACATGATCAGCCAGGCCGAGCACGACGTGATGGCCGCGAGCGTGCTCGTCACATCCAGCGTCGAACTCGCCGACGCCGTCGACACGGCGCTGGCCGCGCAGCTCGAGATCACCAAGCACAAGGAGCGCGTCACCGCCGCGCTGTCCGGCACGCAGTCGGGCACCGTCCTGGTCTCCGACGTCGAGGCCGGACTGCGGGTGGTCAACGCGTATGCCGCCGAGCACCTCGAGATCCAGACCGAGAACGCCACCGCCGTCGCCGCGAAGGTGACCAGTGCGGGCGCGGTGTTCGTCGGCCCGTGGGCGCCGGTCAGCCTCGGCGACTACTGCGCCGGGTCCAACCACGTCCTGCCCACCGCTGGCTGCGCCCGGCACTCCTCGGGGCTGAGCGTGCAGACGTTCCTGCGCGGCATCCACGTGGTCGACTACTCCGAATCCGCGCTGAAGGAGGTCTCCGGCCACGTCATCACCCTCGCGAACGCCGAGGACCTGCCCGCACACGGTGAGGCCGTGCGGCTGCGGTTCGAGGCGCTGCGGTGACCGCGGCGAACGTGCCGGGTTCGTCGATCGGGGTGGACGCCCTGCCGATCCGGGAGAATCTGCGTGGCAAGTCGGCGTACGGGGCGCCGCAGCTGACCGTCCCGGTTCAGCTGAACACCAACGAGAACCCGCACCCGCCCACGAAGGCGCTCGTCGACGACGTCGCCGAGTCCGTGCGGGAGGCCGCGCGGGAACTGCACCGCTACCCGGACCGTGACGCGGTGGCACTGCGCACCGACCTCGCCGCCTACCTCGTCCGCCAGACGGGGGTGCCGGTCACGGTCGACAACGTGTGGGCCGCCAACGGGTCCAACGAGATCCTGCAGCAGCTGCTGCAGG
>NZ_LTCZ01000045.1:0-43131 GCF_001583455.1 Rhodococcus sp. LB1
AGGTCGTCGACGACCTTGAGCGCCACATCCAGGGTGAGGTACTCCTCCGACCAGTCCGACTCGGTCGCGGGCACCAGTCCGGGCAGATCCCCGTGGACCGTCACGCTGTGCACCTGCAGGGCCTGCAGCAGCTTCGGCACCGCCGTCTCGGCGATCGCGGCGTCGATCAGCACCGTCTCCGCGGTGTTGCAGACACTCGGTCGTCGCGTCTTGGAATTGAGCAGGATCCGCTCGGCCATCTCCAGGTCGGCCGCCGAGTGGACGTAGACGTGGCAGTTGCCGACGCCCGTCTCGATGGTCGGGACTGTCGCGTCGCGCACCACGGCGCTGATCAGGCCGGCGCCGCCGCGGGGAATGACGACGTCCACGAGGCCGCGGGCCTGGATCAGGTGCGTCACGCTGGAGCGGTCGTCGCTCGGCAGCAACTGCACCGCGTCCGCCGGCAGCTGCTGCGCCGCCAGCGACGCCCGCAACGCCACGACCAGCGCCGCGTTCGACTTCGCCGCGGACGAGGAGCCGCGCAGCAGGGCCGCGTTGCCGGACTTCAGTGCCAGCCCGAACGCGTCGACGGTGACGTTGGGGCGGGCCTCGTACACCATGCCCACTACGCCGAGCGGGACCCGCAGCTGACGGAGTTCGAGACCGTTGGGGAGCGTCGAGCCGCGCACCACTTCACCGACCGGGTCGGGCAGACCGGCGACCTGGCGCAGTCCGGACGCGATCCCCTCGATCCGCTCCGGGGTCAGCCGCAGGCGGTCGAGCAGGGAGTCCTCGGTGCCCGACGCCCTGGCCGTCTCGATGTCGGCCGCGTTGGCGGCGAGGATGTCGGCGGAGGCGGCGAGCACGGCGTCGGCCGCCGCATGGAGCGCCGCATCCTTCTGCGCGGTGGTGAGCAGCGCGAGGACCCGCGACGCGGTGCGGGCGCGACGGGCCGCTGCGTGGACGGCTTCACGGGTATCCACCGTGGCACCGGCCGACGAGGTGGAAGTCACTGCAGTCATGAAGACAGCCTATATACAGGGGTGCGGGAATGATTTCGTCCCCCGCGCAGGTTGCGACTGGTCGAGACCATCAGAGGCAGGAGTGCTGTAGTGAGCGTGTTGTTCGAACCCATCACCTTCCGCGGAGTCACCGTCCCCAATCGGGTGTGGATGGCACCGATGTGCCAGTACTCGGCCGACGTGACGGGCCGCGACGTGGGAGTGCCGGGCGACTGGCACCGGACGCACCTCGTGACGCGCGCCATCGGCGGTGCCGGCCTGATCCTCACCGAGGCGACGGCCGTCAGCCCGGAGGGCCGCATCAGCCCCGCCGACCTCGGCATCTGGAACGACACCCAGACCGAGGCGTTCGCGGAGATCAACGCACAGCTCGAGTACTTCGGCGCGGTCCCGGGCATCCAACTCGGTCACGCCGGGCGCAAGGGCTCCGCGCACGTGCCGTGGCGCGGGGGCGGGAGCCTCGACGGCGACGATCGGCTGTCCTGGCAGACGGTGGCGCCGAGCGCGATCGGTTTCGGCGACCACACCCCGCCGGCCGCGGCGACGACCGCCGACATCCGGAAGGTGGTCGCCGATTTCGCCGCCGCCGCCGAGCGGGCGTCGCGAGCCGGGTTCAAGGTGGTGGAAATCCATGCGGCACACGGCTATCTGCTGCACCAGTTCCTCTCACCGGTCAGCAATCACCGCACCGACGAGTACGGCGGCAGCTTCGCGGGCCGCATTCGCCTCCTGCTCGAGGTCGTCGAGGCGGTACGCGGGGTGTGGCCGGCCGAGTTGCCCGTCTTCGTCCGGGTCTCGGCCACCGACTGGCTGTCCGAGGAGCCCGGCCTCGACGCGGACAGCTGGACGCCGGATCAGACCGTCTCCCTCGTGCAGGCCCTCGCCGACCTCGGCGTCGACCTCGTCGACGTCTCCAGCGGCGGCGTCACGTCCGCCCGGATCCCGATCGCGCCCGGCTACCAGGTTCCGTTCGCCCGCCGCATCCAGAACGAGACCACGGTCCCGGCCGCCGCCGTCGGGCTCATCACCGAGCCGGAGCAGGCCGAGCGGATCGTGGAGTCGGGAGAAGCCGTCGCCGTGTTCCTCGGGCGCGAACTGCTGCGCGACCCGTACTGGCCGCGAAAAGCCGCCCTGGTCTTGAATGCCCAGGTGACGCCGCAGATTCCGGCGCAGTACGCGCGGGCGTACTGAGGCTCGGGCCGACAAGCCCGCACATCCTTTGCTACGGTAATCGCTCTTACAGCTGGTAGTCCCGCACCCCGGACGGTGGGGCGGGACCGAGCCACGAGCCAGAGCCGATCGGCGGGGGCCGCATCGCGCCGAAGGGCCGTGGGTTGCCGAACCCGACCAGCAATCGCCGTGCGGGCGACGAAAAGATGCGTGCATCAGGTACGTGCCCCGCGCGGGTGATAACTGCGCTGGGGAGCGCACGACATGAATGCACCAGATCACTCGATCACGTCGGCCGAGGTGGCCGAATCACCTGATGTCACGGTCACCGACGAGGCCTCCGTCAAACGAGCCGTCAAGGCCACCATGCTCGGTAACGCCATGGAGTGGTTCGACTTCGGCGTGTACGCCTACCTCGCGACCACCATCGGCAAGGTGTTCTTTCCCGAGGCCAGCGGTACCGCACAGCTGCTGTCGACGTTCGCCATCTTCGCCGCGGCGTTCATCGTCCGTCCCCTCGGTGGACTGTTCTTCGGTCCGCTCGGTGACCGGATCGGCCGCAAGAAGGTGCTCGCCACCACGATCATCCTGATGGCGGGCAGCACGTTCGCCATCGGCCTGATCCCGAGTTACGGATCCATCGGGCTCGCGGCGCCGATTCTGCTGGTGCTGTTCCGGCTCGTGCAGGGATTCTCGACGGGCGGCGAGTACGGCGGCGCCAGTACGTTCGTCGCCGAATACGCGCCGGACAAGCGCCGCGGGTTCTTCTCGAGCTTCCTCGAATTCGGAACCCTCGCGGGGTATGTCGCAGCCGCGGGCCTGGTCACCATCATCAGCACCGTGGTCAGCGCCGACGCACTGGTGGACTGGGCGTGGCGAATTCCGTTCCTGCTCGCCGGTCCGCTCGGCCTGATCGGCCTCTATCTGCGGCTGCGGCTCGAGGAGACGCCTGCGTTCCAGCAGATGGAGCAGGCCGAAGAGCGTTCGCTCGCAGACGAATCCACGGGACGCAAACTGCGTGAGACCCTGGTGGAGAACTGGCGTCCGCTGGTGCTGTGCGTCATCCTGGTCGCCACGTACAACATCGCGCACTACGGCCTGCTCAGCTACATGCCGACGTACCTGTCGAACACGCTCGGCTACGACGAGTCGCACGGCCTCGTCCTCATGATCATCGTGATGCTCATCATGATGGTGTGCATCAGCTTCGTCGGAAAGCTGTCCGACCGGGTGGGTCGTAAACCGTTGCTGCTGGCCGGTTTCGTCGGATTCTTCGCGCTGTCGCTGCCCGCGTACCTGCTGATCGGCGTCGGGCACTACTTCACCGTCTTCGTCGGCCTCGCGATGCTCGGCGGGCTGCTGCTGTTGTTCGTCGGCGTCTTCCCGTCGGTCCTTCCCGCGCTGTTCCCCACTGGAATCCGCTACGGCGGGCTGGCGATCGGATACAACCTCGCGGTGTCGATCTTCGGTGGCACCACCCCCCTCGTCCTCACGGCGCTGCAGGACGCGACGGGCAGTGACCTCGTCGCGCCGATGTACATGATGGTCGCGGCCGTCATCGGCGGTGTCGCGGTTCTGCTCATCTCCGAGACCGCCCGGAAGCCGCTGGAGGGCTCGCCGCCCGCCGTGGCCACTGACGCCGAGGCCCGCCGCATCCTGAAGCGTCTCCGCCGCACCAAAGGCGACGCGTCCGCGACACCCGCACAGGAGACGGCGGCCGCCGACGCGGGTTAGTCTCGGGGTATGTCCGCTCCCAGGGTCGCCGTGGTCGGCAGCATCAACATGGACCTGCTGACGGCGGCCGAGCGGTTGCCCGCGCCGGGAGAAACGATCCTGGGCAGCGCCTTTGCCGCCACCCCCGGCGGCAAGGGCGCCAATCAGGCGATCGCCGCGGCGCGGGCCGGTGGCGCCGTGACCTTCATCGGCGCCGTCGGCTCCGATGTGTTCGCTCTCGACCTGCGGCAGGCCCTGGTGGACGCCGAGGTCGACACGCGGCACCTGCGCGAAGTGGACGGTCCGAGCGGGATCGCGGCGATCACCGTCGACGCCGCCGGTGAGAACAGCATCGTCGTGGTTCCGGGCGCCAACAGCACCGTGGTGGACCTGACACCCGCCGAACTCGCGGCCGTCGCGGACGCCGACGTCCTGCTGTGCCAACTCGAGATACCCCTGGGCACCGTGCTGGCCGCGGCGGCGCACGCCGCGGCACACGGCACCGTCGTGATGTTGAATCCGTCACCGGCGCAGCCACTTCCGTCCGAACTCGTGAAGCTGGTCGACGTGCTCCTCGTCAACCAGACCGAGGCCGCGCAACTCGGCGCCGAGGTCACCGGCGCCGTCTCCCACGTCGTGACCACACTGGGGTCGTCGGGCGCGGACTACGCAAGCAGCGACGGCACCGCGCTCCGCGCCGAGTCCCCCGAGGTCGAGGTGGTCGACACGACCGGGGCCGGCGACGCGTTCGCCGGCGCCCTTGCCGTCTCGTGGCGGCGCGGGCCCGCGGCCGCCGTCCCGTTCGCATGCACGGCGGGCGCGCTCGCCACCACCCGCCGAGGCGCCTCCACGTCGTCACCCACCCTCGCCGAGATCGACGCGGCACTGCCTGGCTGAGCGCGCTCCTGCCGTCGCCCGGATCCTCCGTGTCACCCGTGTCGTGCACCATGGGGGCATGACGACCGCCACCGAACCCGCACTCCGTGACGAGGCCGAACGGCTGCTCCGCGAGCTGGCAGGCGAGCACGCCACCCTCCGCGACGACCAGTGGACGGCGATCGAGGCGCTCGTGGTGGGCCGCAGACGGGCGCTGGTCGTCCAGCGGACGGGCTGGGGCAAGTCGGCGGTCTACTTCATCGCGGCGAAGCTCCTGCGGGCGCACGGGCACGGTCCCACGGTCATCGTGTCGCCGCTCCTGGCCCTCATGCGGAACCAGGTGGCCTCCGCCGAGCGGGCGGGCGTGCGCGCCGCCACCATCAATTCCGGCAACGTCACCGAGTGGGACGACATCCACGCCCGGGTCGCGGACAACGAACTCGACGTGTTGCTGGTCAGCCCCGAGCGTCTCAACAATCCCGACTTCCGCGACCAGGTCCTCCCCTCCCTCGCCGCCGACGCGGGCCTCGTCGTGGTCGACGAGGCGCACTGCGTGTCGGACTGGGGTCACGACTTCCGTCCTGACTATCGGCGTATCCGCACGCTGATCGCCGAGCTGGGCGAGGGCATCCCCGTCCTGGCCACCACGGCCACGGCGAACGACCGCGTCGTCTCCGACGTCTCCACGCAGCTCGGGGTGGGAGGCGCCGAAACCCTCGTCCTCCGCGGCGGCCTCGAACGCGAGTCGCTGCACCTGTCGGTCGTGCAGATTCCGGAGGCCACCGCCCGGGCCGCGTGGCTCGCCCAGAAACTCGACAGCCTGCCCGGCTCGGGCATCATCTACGCGCTCACCGTGTCGGCGGCCAGGGATCTGGCGAGCCTGCTGTCCGAGCAGGGCCACACGGTCGCCGCATACACCGGGCAAACCGACGCCGCCGAGCGCGAGACCCTCGAGCAGGACCTGCTCGGCAACCGGGTCAAGGCCCTCGTGGCGACGTCCGCGCTCGGAATGGGGTTCGACAAGCCCGACCTGGGGTTCGTCGTGCACCTCGGTGCGCCGTCGTCCCCCATCTCCTACTACCAGCAGGTCGGGCGTGCCGGACGGTCCACCGACCGCGCGGAGGTCATCCTGCTGCCCGGATCCGAGGACAAGCAGATCTGGAGCTATTTCGCCTCGGTGGCGTTCCCCCGGGAGCACGTGGTGCGGCGGGTGATCGAGGTCCTCGACACCGAGCGGCCGCAGTCCACGCAGGCCCTCGAGCCGCTGGTGGAGCTCGGCCGCACCCGGCTGGAGATGGTCCTGAAGGTCCTCGACGTCGACGGTGCCGTACGCCGGGTGCGCGGCGGCTGGGTGGGCACCGGGGAGCCTTGGACGTACGACGCCGACCGGTACGAACGCCTCGAACGCGCCCGCGAGTCCGAGCAGCAGGCGATGATCGACTACCAGCGGATCACCACGTGCCGGATGGCGTTCCTGCGCGAGCAGCTCGACGATCCGGGTCTGGCGGCGGGCGCCTCGGAGTGCGGGCGGTGCGACAACTGCACCGGAGTACGCCACGACGCGACCGTGGACGCCGCGGCGGTGCAACAGACCAGAACGCGCCTCGAGCGCCCAGGCGTGGACCTGGCACCCCGTAAACAGTGGCCCACGGGCCTCGCGAAGCTCGGCGTGACGCTGTCCGGGAAGATCACGGATGGCCCCGAACCGGGGCGCGTCCTGGGCCGGCTGTCCGACCTGGGCTGGGGTCAGCGACTGCGTGCCCTGCTCGACGAACCGGACGGGCCCGCCCCCGACGCCGTTCTGAAGGCCTGCATCCAGGTGCTGGCCTCCTGGGACTGGATCGAGCGTCCCACCGCCGTCATGGCCGTCGAATCCGCCACTCATCCCCTCCTGTCGGCGTCGATCGCGGGGCAACTCGCCGCCGTCGGACGCCTCACCGACCTGGGAGTTCTGCGGCTGCGCCCGGAACATCCGCCGGTGTCCGCGGCCAACTCGGCCTACCGGGTCGCCGGGCTCGTCGACGCCTGGGAGGTCCCCGACCTTCCCGACGGCGCCGGTCCGGTGCTGCTCGTCGACACCCTCTCGGACACCGGCTGGACCCTCACGATGGCCGCCAGGACACTGCGCGCGGCGGGTGCCGCGTCGGTCCTCCCCTTCGCGCTCGCGAGTCTCAAATAGGCGAAGTGTGTCGCTTGCGGTTCACCCAAAAGTTACATAATGTGATGAGCATCACTTTGCACGTCTCACCTGCAAGGCTCCGCCACCTGAACTGTCCAATTTCGCGAGGCACGTGAAATCGAAGGGGATGGTTGTTAGGTTCGAATTTCCAATGACGCCTGTTCAGAAGAGTGCCATCCCGACCACCGCGCCGGACGCGGTGTTGTTCAGAAGTCCAGAGATCACTGACGGAGTCCGGCTCTGGGAGATCGCCAGGAACACGGAAGTGCTCGATCTCAATTCGAGCTACGCATACCTGTTGTGGTGTAGAGATTTCAGCCGCTCGTCGGTCGTCGCAGTCGTCGACGAGCGCGTCGTGGGATTCGTATCAGGGTTCATCCGCCCCGAATCCCCAGCGACGCTGTTCGTCTGGCAAGTTGCCGTAGACGCAGACCAGCGCGGCAAGGGAATTGCAGGTCGCATGCTGAGCGCGCTGCTCGATCGACTTGCACCCGAAGGGATTACCCATCTCGAAACGACGATCAGCCCCGACAACGAGGCCTCGATCGCGCTGTTCACAGCATTGGCGCGTCGCCGAGATACGGCGATCAACAAGCAAGAACTGTTCTCCCCTAACGATTTTCCCGATGGACACGAAGCCGAAGATCTGTACACGATCGGCTAAGAGCATGCCCCGGAGGAATGCAGCAACATGACTAACTTCGATACGAACATTTTCGACAACCTCGAATCCGAGGTTCGCAGCTACAGCCGCGGCTGGCCCGCCGTCTTCGAGTCGGCGTCCGGATCGTGGATCCGCGACGAGAACGGCCGCGACTACCTCGACTTCTTCGCCGGTGCCGGTTCGCTGAACTACGGCCACAACAACCCGGTCCTGAAGTCGGCGCTCGTCGACTACATCGTCAGCGACGGCATCACGCACGGTCTCGACATGTCGACCGTGGCCAAACGCGACCTGCTCGAGACCTTCGAGGACAAAATCCTGAAACCCCGCGGTCTCGACTACAAGGTCCAGTTCCCCGGACCCACCGGAACGAACACGGTCGAGGCCGCACTGAAACTGGCGCGCAAGGTGACGGGTCGTTCGTCGATCATCAACTTCACCAACGCTTTCCACGGCATGACGCTCGGCGCCCTGTCGGTCACCGGTAACTCGATGAAGCGCGCCGGCGCCGGAATCCCGCTGGTGCACGCCACCCCGATGCCGTTCGACAACTACTTCGACGGCGTCACCGAGGACTTCCACTGGTTCCGCCGCGTGCTCGACGACTCGGGCAGTGGCCTGAACCGTCCGGCCGCCGTGATCGTCGAGACCGTGCAGGGTGAGGGCGGCGTCAACGTCGCCCGTGCCGAGTGGCTGCGCGCCCTCGCGGACCTGTGCGCCGAGCGCGAGATCCTGCTGATCGTCGACGACGTCCAGATGGGCTGCGGGCGCACCGGGCCGTTCTTCTCCTTCGAGATCGCCGGCATCACCCCGGACATCGTCTGCCTGTCGAAGTCGATCAGCGGCTACGGTCTCCCGATGGCGCTGACGCTGTTCAAGCGTGAGCTCGACGTGTGGGGCCCGGGCGAGCACAACGGCACGTTCCGCGGCAACAACCCGGCGTTCGTCACGTCGAAGGTGGCCCTGGACCACTACTGGTCCGACGACACCATTCACCAGTCGACGCTGACCAAGGGCGAGAAGATCCACCAGGCGTTCACCGATCTGGCGAACCAGTTCGAGGGCTCCATCTCCACCCGCGGTCGCGGCCTCGTCCAGGGTCTCGTGTTCGACGAGCCGGAGAACGCGGGCAAGGTCTGCAAGCTCGCCTTCGACGAGGGCCTGCTCGCGGAGACCTCCGGCCCCTCCGACGAGGTGGTCAAGCTCCTGCCGGCGCTCACCATCACCGACGAGGAACTGGACCACGGACTCGCGATTCTCGCCGACGCCACCGGCAAGGTTTGCAGCTAGAGAGAGGACTGACACTCACATGATCGTTCGCACCACCGCAGAAATCACCGACACCGAGCGCGACATCACCAGCGAGGACGGAAACTGGCGCAGCAAGCGCATCATCCTCGGCGGCGACAAAGTGGGCTTCTCGTTCCACGAGACCACGATCAAAGCGGGCTCGGTCAACGAGTTCCACTACGCCAACCACGTCGAGGCCGTCTGGCTCGTCGAGGGAACCGGCAAGTTGATCGACCTCGACAACGACAAGGTCTACGAACTCGGCCCCGGTTCGATGTACCTGCTCAACGGTCACGAGCGTCACCGTGTCGAGCCCGACACCGAAATGCGCATGCTGTGCGTGTTCAACCCACCCGTCACCGGGCGTGAGGTCCACGACGAAAACGGTGTCTACCCGTTGATCGAGGTTCCCGCGTAAGTTCGACCCCATGGCCGACGACGCTGCTGTTCCAGCTATAGCCATCGGACCCGCCCCGGACCCGCTCCTCGAGGATGCGGTGCGCCGGGGCGGTGCCCGTGTGGCCCCCCTCGAGTCCGCGGACGCCCTGGTCTGGACCACGGGTCCGATCGGGTTCCCGGACCCGCTTCCCGAGAACATCCGCTGGGTGCAGTTGAACTCCGCGGGTGTCGAGGAGTGGTTCGCCGCGAAGCTGATCAGACCCGACACGACCGTGCTGTGGACGTCGGCGGCGGGCGCGTTCGCCGCCACCGTCGCCGAGCACGCTCTGACGCTGCTGCTGGCCGGGGTGCGGGCACTACCGGAGCACCTCGAGGCGAAGACCTGGCGTCAGCAGGAGTTCTTCTCGAAGATCGGCACCCTGCGGGGCACCACGGTCGCCATCGTGGGTGCCGGCGGAATCGGCCGGGCACTGATCCCGATGCTCGCGGGCGTCGGGGCCGACGTCATCGCGGTGAATCGCTCCGGAAGCCCGGTGCCGGGCGCGATCGAGACGCTCCCCACCACCCGTCTCGGCGAGGTGTGGGCCCGCGCGGACCACTTCGTGATCGGGGCTCCCGCCACCGACGCCACGCACCATCTGGTCGGGGCGGCGGAGTTCGCGCAGATGAAGCCGACCGCGTGGGTGATCAACGTCGCGCGCGGCTCGCTCGTTCACACCAACGCACTGGTGAAAGCGCTGCGGGACAACACGATCGGCGGAGCGGGACTCGACGTCACCGATCCCGAGCCGCTTCCGGACGGCCACCCGCTGTGGGATCTGCCCAACGTGATCATCACCCCCCACGATTCCAACCCGCCTGCGGTCCGTCCCCCGGCGTTCGCCGAGCACGTGGCACTGAATGTCACCCGCTTCGTCGCGGGTGAGAATCTCACCGCTCTGATCGATCCTGTCGTCGGGTACTGAGCCGGCGCTACCCTGGAGTGCGTGTTCGCCCGACTGATCGACGTACTCGGTGGCCGGCGCCTGTGTGTGATCACCGGCGCCGGCATCTCCACCGACTCCGGAATTCCCGACTACCGCGGTCCGGACTCGCCACCGCGCAATCCCATGACGTACCAGCAGTTCACCGGGGACCCCGACTTCCGCCGCCACTACTGGGCGCGCAACCACCTCGGCTGGCGGCACATGGACGCCGCCCGGCCCAACACGGGCCACCGCGCGCTGGCGGGGCTCGAACGGGCCGGTGTCGCGAGTGCCGTCATCACCCAGAACGTCGACCTGCTGCACACCAAGGCCGGCAGTCGCCGGGTGATCGACCTGCACGGCACGTACGCCCAGGTCCGGTGCCTGGCGTGCGATGCCCTGATCTCGCGGGCCACGCTCGCCGACCGGCTCGAGCGTGCGAACCCCGGTTTCGCCGAAACCGTCGCTGCCGCACAGGGAGTGGAGATCGCACCGGACGCCGACGCGGTGATCACCAGCACCGAGCATTTCCGGATGGTCGACTGCGAGGCGTGTGGCGGACTTCTCAAACCCGACATCGTGTACTTCGGTGAGTCCGTTCCGAAACCGAGGGTCGCCGCCGCCTACGACGTGGTCGACGAGGCCGAGGCGCTCCTGGTGGCCGGCTCGTCGCTCACCGTCATGTCGGGACTGCGGTTCGTCCGGCACGCCGCCAAACGCGGAATCCCCATCGTCATCGTCAACAGGGGGACGACACGCGGCGACGAGTTCGCCACCCTCACCCTCCACGCCGGTTGCTCGGAAGCACTCACCGCACTGCTCGACGCGTCCTCCGCACTGCCCGCGTGACCGTCAGAGCGGCACCAGATCGTCCGCGTGGACGACGGGGCGCTGCATCTCCGCGGGCAGTTCCTGGGTCGACTTGCCCAGGATGTCGCTGATCTCGGCGGAGTCGTACGCCACCACACCCCTGGCCACGGGACGCTCGTCGGGGCCGAGGAGCGACACGACGTCGCCGCCGTAGAACCGCCCCGACACCGCGCTGATCCCCGCGGGCAGCAACGACCGCCGTTTGGTGACGACGGCACGTACAGCGCCCTCGTCGATGTGCAGGATCCCCTGCTCGTCCGCGGCGTGGCGTACCCAGAACTTGCGCGCCGACAACCGGGACGGCCGGGCCGCGAACGCCGTCCCCACCCCGGCGTCCCGCAGCGCTGCCCCGGCGTCCGAGGCGGCGGCGAGCAGCA
The DNA here is from genome assembly GCF_001583455.1 of Rhodococcus sp. LB1. Taxonomy (NCBI): domain Bacteria; kingdom Bacillati; phylum Actinomycetota; class Actinomycetes; order Mycobacteriales; family Nocardiaceae; genus Rhodococcus; species Rhodococcus sp. LB1. The sequence continues at coordinate 11,505 of NZ_LTCZ01000045.1, forward strand.
CGGGCACGCCGGCATCGGCCGCGAGGCGCGCTGCCGACAGCTTGGACGCCATCCCGCCGGTGCCGAGAGCCCCGCCCGAGCCCGCGACCACCCCGTCGAGATCCTCGGGGCTGTTCACCTCGGGAATCAGCGTCGCATTGCCCTTGCGGGGGTCGCCGTCGTACAGCCCGTCGACATCCGACAGTAGGACCAGCGCGTCGGCACCGACCAGGTGGGCGACGAGCGCCGCGAGCCGGTCGTTGTCGCCGAAGCGCAGCTCCGCCGTGGCGACGGTGTCGTTCTCGTTGACGATCGCGACCGCGTGCAGCGCGCGCAGGCGGTCGAGAGTGCGTTGCGCGTTACGGTGCTGCGCGCGGCGGGCGATGTCGTCCGCGGTGAGCAGCACCTGCCCGACGGTGCGCCCGTACCGGGCGAACGACGTGCCCCAGGCATGAGCCAGCGCCAGCTGGCCGACGCTCGCGGCGGCCTGCTTCGTCGCCAGGTCCCGTGGCCGCTTGGTCAGCCCCAACGGGGCCAGACCCGCGCCCACGGCCCCGGACGACACGACGACCACGTCGGAACCGGCACGCATCCGTGCCTCGATCGCATCGGCCAGCTCGTCGAGTCGACGGACGTCGAGCCCGCCGACCAGGCTGGTCAGCGCGGACGATCCGATCTTCACGACAATGCTGCCCGCCGACGCGATCGTGCGCCGGGTGGCGCTCACTGGTCTTCGGGGTCGAGGCCTTCGAGACCGCGACGGACCCTGGATGCGTGCTTGCGTTCGGTCGCGCCGATGCGTTCGACCTGATCCAGCCGCGGGTCGGTACCGCGACCGGTGCGGGTGAGATCGACGCCGGCCGGTGTCTGGGGCTCCCAGTCGAAGCTCACGTTGCCGATCGTGACGGACGCACCCGGCTCCGCACCCTGCTTGACCAGCTCGGTCTCCACACCGAGCCGCGCGAGGCGGTCGGCGAGGTAGCCCACGGCCTCGTCGTTGTCGAACTGCGTCTGCCGCACCCAGCGCTCCGGCCGCGTGCCGCGGACGATGAACCCACCGGGGATCTCCGGGTCGGCGACGACGCTGAAGCTGTTCTCGTTCGCGATCACCGGGCGGATCACCTGACGCTTCGGCTCCGCCTTCGGGTGCGCCTCACGGTAGTCCGCAACCAGCTTCGCCAGCGCGAACGTCAACGGGCGCAATCCCTCTCGGCTGACGGCCGAGATCGTGAAGACAGGCCACCCGCGGGCCTCGAGATCGGGGGTGACCATCTCGGCCAGCTCTGCCGCCTCCGGCACGTCCGCCTTGTTCAGTATCACGATGCGGGGCCGGTCCGCGAGGTCACCGAGCCCGGCGTCGCCGGACAGCGCGCCCTTGTACGCGGCGAGTTCCGCCTCGAGTGCGTCGATGTCGGAGATCGGGTCGCGGCCGGGGTCGAGCGTCGCGCAGTCGACGACGTGGGCCAGCACGGCGCACCGCTCGAGGTGGCGCAGGAAGTCCAGTCCGAGCCCGCGGCCGTCGCTTGCGCCGGGGATCAGCCCGGGCACGTCTGCCACCGTGAACGTGGTGTCGCCGCTCGACACCACACCGAGGTTCGGCACGAGCGTCGTGAACGGGTAGTCGGCGATCTTCGGCTTCGCCGCCGACAGCACGGACACGAGCGAGGACTTGCCCGCCGACGGGAACCCGACCAGCCCGACATCGGCGACGGACTTCAGTTCGAGGACCAGTTCCCGTTCGACGCCGTCCTCACCGAGGAGCGCGAAGCCCGGCGCCTTGCGCGCCTTCGACGAGAGGGCCGCATTGCCGAGTCCGCCTCGGCCACCCTGGGCGGCTTCGAAGCGGGTGCCGACACCGATGAGGTCGGCGAGGATACGGCCGTCCCCGTCGAGGACGACAGTGCCGTCGGGGACCTTCAGGATCAGGTCGTCGCCCTGGGCGCCGTCACGGTTGCTACCCATCCCCTGCTTGCCGTTGGTGGCCTTCGCGTGGGGGTGGAAATGGAAGTCGAGGAGGGTGTGGACGTTGCCGTCCACCTCGAGCACGACGTCACCGCCACGCCCGCCGTTGCCGCCGTCCGGGCCACCGAGTGGTTTGAACTTCTCCCGGTGTACGGAGGCGCAGCCATTGCCGCCTTTTCCGGCGCTGACGTGCAGCACGACGCGGTCAATGAATCGGGACATGACTGCCGGATCCTTCCTCAGTCAATTGTGTTGATCTCACTCGTGAAAAAAACAATAGGGGCGGACCGGGTATCACGACCCAGGTCCGCCCCTATTGGGAGCTTGAAACGTCCCTCACGGGACGATGCATACTCGCGGCAGGAACTAGGCCTCTGCCGCCGCCGGAACGATGTTCACGGTCTTGCGTCCACGCTTGGTGCCGAACTCGACGGCACCGGCAGAGAGCGCGAAGAGCGTGTCGTCGCCGCCACGACCGACGTTGACGCCGGGGTGGAAGTGAGTTCCGCGCTGACGCACCAGGATCTCGCCGGCGCTGACGGACTGGCCGCCGAAACGCTTCACGCCGAGTCGCTGAGCATTTGAATCGCGACCGTTACGGGAGCTGGATGCACCCTTCTTATGTGCCATGTTCTTGACCCTCCTCGGGTGAAATCAGCTCTGAAGCTCTAGCTACTTGATGCCGGTGACCTTGAGGACCGTCAGCTTCTGCCTGTGGCCCTGACGCTTGTGGTAGCCGGTCTTGTTCTTGAACTTGTGGATCCGGATCTTCGGGCCCTTGGTGTGCTCGACGACCTCACCCGTGACCGAGATCTTGGCCAGCTTGTCGGCGTCGGTCGTCAGATCGGATCCGTCGACGACGAGAACGGGAGCAAGCGAGACAGCAGTGCCGGGCTCACCCTCGATCTTCTCGACCTTGACGAGGTCACCAACAGCGACCTTGTACTGCTTTCCGCCGGTCTTGACGATCGCGTACGTTGCCATCGGAGGGCTACCCCTTGCTTCTTCGAACTTGCTCGCGCCACAGTGTGCGCGACTGGTCTGGTGTGACGGCTAGCTCGGTCGAGATCGCGCAGCCTTCACAGGTGAGGGCACAGCTGACCTTCATCGCCGAGTAGCGACTGGTCAAGGTTACAGGAAGGCAACCGTTCCGTACAAACCGGCGTCGATCGCCTTCCCGCACTCCCTCGTCAGTTGTCGGCGTCCACCGGTGGGCCGGCGGGACGTGCCGCCGCCCGGCGACGACGCGGCCTGCGCGGCGCTGCCTGCGAATCCGCGCCGTCGGGCGAGGACGCGGGCGGCCCGCTCACGGCCGAAGCCGACATGGCCGGTTCCGGCTCCGGTGCGTGCTCCGCGCCGGTCTCCGATGTCGGGATCACGAACACGGTCCCGGCGCTCGGGGTTTCGGACACCGGCGCTGCCGCTGCCCTCGACACCCGACGGCTCCTGCGCCGCTGCGGGGCCACCGGCTCCGGTTGGGGCTCGGGCTCGCGCTCCACGACGGGTTCCAGGGTCTCGGCGACCGGAGCCGCTTCGGCCGGCGCAGCTTCGACGACCGGCTCTTCGGCCACGGCTTCCGCGGCGACAGCTTCCTCGACGGCGGCTTCCTCCGCCTCGGGTGCCACGACGGCCTCCGCGGCGACCGCTGCCGGGGCCTCGGCCACGGCTTCTTCGATGCCGGGCAGGTCAGCCGCCGGCGTCTCCGTCTCCACGGCGACCGGCTGCTCGGGCTCGGGAACCGCCGCCGCGGGCTGCTCGGCGGATTCCGCCTCGTGCCCGCTGTGTGCGTGCGCGGCCTCCTCCTCGTGATGGTGGTGTGCCATCGCGAGAGCAACCGGGTGGGCCCGCTTGACGGTGGCGTCCACCGTCGGGGCTTCCTCGTGCACAGGCTGCGAGGTCTCCCCGCCGGACGACTTGTCGCGTCCCCGCTTCTTGCGCGAGCCACCGGAGTCGCCGCCGCGGGACGACCCCCCGCGCGCACCGTTGTCCTCGGAGGTCTTCACCTCGATCGGCTCGGCGTGGACGATGATGCCCCGGCCGTGGCAGTGCTCGCACGTCGTCGAGAACGCCTCGACCAGCCCGGTGCCCAGCTTCTTCCGCGTCATCTGAACCAGGCCGAGCGACGTGACCTCGGACACCTGGTGGCGGGTGCGATCCCGGCCCAGGGCCTCCGTCAGCCGTCGCAACACGAGGTCGCGGTTCGATTCGAGCACCATGTCGATGAAGTCGACGACGATCATGCCGCCGATGTCGCGCAGGCGCATCTGCCGGACGATCTCCTCGGCCGCCTCGAGGTTGTTCCGGGTGACGGTCTCCTCGAGGTTTCCGCCGGCACCGGTGAACTTGCCGGTGTTGACATCGACCACGGTCATGGCCTCGGTGCGGTCGATCACGAGCGTGCCGCCGGACGGCAACCAGACCTTGCGGTCGAGCGCCTTCGCCAGCTGCTCGTCGATGCGGTGCGCCACGAAGACGTCGACACCGTTGTCCGACGTGTGCTGCTCGAGCCTCGGCATGAGATCGGGGGCCACGGACTTGATGTACGACTCGACCGTCGACCAGGCCTTCTCGCCCTCGATCACGAGTTGGGAGAAGTCCTCGTTGAACAGGTCGCGAATGACCTTCACGAGAAGGTCGGGCTCCTCGTACAGGGCCTGCGGGTTACCGGACTTGCCGGATTCCGCCTTCGCGGCCTGCGCTTCGATCCCGGCCCACTGGTCCTGCAGACGCTTCACGTCGCGAGCAAGTTCCTCCTCGCTCACACCCTCCGACGCGGTTCGGATGATGACTCCGGCGTCCGAGGGCACGATGTCGCGCAGGATGTCCTTGAGGCGCTTGCGCTCCGTGTCGGGCAGTTTGCGGCTGATGCCGGTGGACGTGCCGCCCGGCACGTACACGAGGAAGCGGCCCGCGAGACTGATCTGCGTGGTCAGCCGCGCACCCTTGTGCCCGACCGGGTCCTTGCTGACCTGGACCAGCACCTGGTCGCCCGGCTTGAGAGCCTGCTCGATCTTGCGGGAGTTGCCACCGAGCCCGGCGGCCTCCCAGTTGACCTCACCCGCGTACAGCACGCCGTTGCGGCCGCGGCCGATGTCGATGAACGCGGCTTCCATGCTGGGCAGCACGTTCTGGACGCGTCCGAGGTACACGTTGCCGACCATCGAGGCCGACGCCGACGTGGTCACGAAGTGTTCGACGAGGACACCGTCCTCGAGAACGGCGACCTGGGTCGTCGCGTGCGGTTGCCCGGTGGCGATGCGGTCGCGCACCACCATCACGCGGTCGACTGCCTCGCGGCGGGCCAGGAACTCCGATTCCGTGAGGATCGGCGGACGCCGGCGGCCGGCATCGCGGCCGTCGCGGCGACGCTGACGCTTCGCCTCGAGCCGTGTCGAACCGGTGATGCCCTGGACCTCGTCCTTCGAGCGGCTCTTGTTGCGAGGTTCACGCTCGTGGACGACGGTGTTCGGCGGATCGTCCTCGGACGTGGCCTCTCCCGACCCCTCGCCACCGGACTTGCGACGGCGACGACGGCGACGGCGACGGCTCGACCCGTCGGAGTCACCCTCACCGGCCTCTTCGTCACCGGACTCCGCTTCGGCCTGCTCGGCCTCCGCGGGCTTCTCCTCGGAATCCTTCTTCGGCTTCTCTTCAGGCTCCCGCGCCGGTGTCTCGGCGACCTTCTCCTCGCGCTCCTCGTGCGCGGATTCCTCGGCCTCGGCACCCTCGGTGTCGGTGTCCTGCTCGTTCTGCTGTTCGCCCCGTCCGCGACCACGGCCGCGACGGCCGCGACGACGACGACGCGGCTGATCGCCGTCGACATCGGACTCGTCCGACTCGGTCTCGGCGGTTCCGGTGTCCGTGGCCTTCGCGGGCTCGGGCACCTCCTCGCGCGATTCGGCGACGGGCGGCTGCTCGGTGGTGGGTTCCGGGGTCCCGGCGTCCCGCCGACTGCGCCGGCGACGCGGCGGGGTCTCGACCGCCGCGAGGTCGGGCTGCAGGAAGAGCGGGACCTGAGAGACGGCGGGCGGGGTCTCCGCGGCGGGCTCGGCGGCGGGCGCCTCGACCTGGTAGGACGCGGTGGTGAACAGGTCACGTCCGAGGTCGCGCTCGGAAACCGCAGCCTCCTCCGCGACCGGCTCCTGGGCGGGAGTTTCCTCGGCCGGAGCTTCCGCGGTGGGAGCCGCCGGGGCCGCAACCTGCTCGGCCGCCGATTCCTCGACGACCGCGGCCGAGACCGGTTCCGGCGCGACCTCGACGGCCGGGCTCTCCGCGACCGGTTCGGCGGCCGGGGTCTCCGCGACCGGTTCGGCCGCGGCGGGTGCCTCGGTGGGAGCGTTCTGCGCGGCGGTGAAGGCCGCGTGCACACGCTCGGCGACGTCGCGTTGCAGGCTCGACTGCGCGCTGCGCAGTTCGGTTCCGAGGGCCGCAGCCTCGGCGAGAACCTGCTTGCTCGTCACGCCCAGCAACTTCGCGAGGGCGTGAACGCGAATCTTCTCCGGAAGAGCGGGAACCGCGCTCCCGGCGGTGGCCGTTTCGTTCGGCTCTGAATTTGTGGGCGGCGCTTGATCGGCCACGTAGTCTCCTCAGCCCCCGGGCGCGTCCACTCCCGTGTCTGGGAGTGTCACGCGGCCACGCGAGGGCGCATCATGTGTACTCGCGCCCCAGATGTGAGCGCGAGATTGTCTGGTCTCGCTCCACACAGCGCGTGCAGTGTCCGTTTTCACTGCACACCCATGTAGTGCCTTGCGGATGGCCGTCATCCGCGGCGCGAGCGCCTGATCATCCAGCGTGCCGAACGCCCAGGTATTTCCTGTTGACGTAGGGGCAGCGATGAAGGGCATCGAGCCGTGGTGTCATCCGGTCGAAGCCACGTGGTGCACAAATTGCGGTCCGACCACCCTCAGTATCCCACACGTGTGCCGCAGTCCGTGCCAGCGGCGCACGTATCGGTCTGGAACATGTTCCGCACGCGATGGCGCCGCCGGCCCGGAGGGCAGGTCGGTGGGTCGAGGGGTGGGTGGAGAGGTAGGTCAGTTGGCGACGAGGTGCGGGAACCAGAGGGCGATCTCGCGCTCGGCGGACTCGACCGAGTCGGAGCCGTGCACCAGGTTCTCCTGGGCTTCGAGCCCGAAATCACCGCGAATCGTGCCCGGAACGGCCTTCTCGACGGGGTCGGTGCCGCCGGCGAGCTGACGGAACGCCGCGATCGCCCGCGGACCTTCGAGCACTGCCGCGACGAGCGGGCCGCCCGTGATGAATTCCAGCAGGCCCGGGTAGAACGGGCGGCCTTCGTGCTCGGCGTAGTGGGCGGCTGCGATGTCGCCGGGAGCGGTGCGCAGGTCGAGCGCGGAGATCGTCAGACCTTTCCGCTCGATACGACCGAGGATTTCTCCTACATATCCGCGGGCAACGGCATCGGGCTTGATCAGTACAAGGGTGCGCTCAGTCACGGCGCACAGCCTAAATGGTCAGCCCCGCTGCCCCGGCAGCAGGCCCCGCTCCATTCGCTGGCGGACATTCCGGCGGAAGTAGAGAAGGTATCCCCACAGGATGGCGAAGACCACTCCGACCGAACCGATCGATACGTGGACGAAGAACCCGAGCAGGAGCCCCACCTGCAACAACAGGTTGTACTTCATCGCCCAGGGGCGGCCCTGCAGGCCCGCCCCGAGGATCATGAGCACCGCCAGCCCCACGAGGTACGTTCCGGACCACCAGGTCAGTCCGCCGCCGACCGTCGCGACGACCGGCAGGGCGAGAAGCACCACGATGGCTTCCAGGATCAGAGATCCCGCGACCACGCCGCGGAATCCCTTCCACGGGTCCTTGGTCGGCGGCCCGAACTCCGGTTCCGAAGCACTCGAGTCTGGCTCGCTCACGCTGGGTCCTTTCCGAAGAGGGTGCGGGCCGCACCGGCGGTCACCACGGATCCGGTGACCACGACGCCCGCCCCCGATACTGCTTCACCCGGCTCGGCGACCTCCTCGGCCAGTCCGATGGCCGTTTCCAGCGCGTCCGCGAGTGTGGGCGCCACGACGACGCGTTCGTCGCCGAACTTGGCGACCGCGAGATTGGCGAGATCGTCGACGTCCATGGCCCGCGCCGAACCGTTGTTCGTCACGACGAGCTCGTCGAACACCGGTTCCAGCGCCGACAGGATGCCGTCGACGTCCTTGTCCCCCATCACGCTGACGACGCCGACGAGCTTGCGGAAGTCGAACTCGGCGGTCAGCGCGGCGGCGAGCGCACGAGCCCCGTCCGGGTTGTGCGCGGCGTCGAGGAAGACGGTGGGGGCGCTGCGCACCCGTTCGAGCCGGCCCGGATTGACGACCGAGGCGAACGCCTCCCGGATGGCCTCCTGGTCGAGCTGCCGTTCCGGGCCCGCACCGAAGAACGCCTCCACGGCCGCGAGCGCGAGCGACGCGTTCCGCGCCTGGTGCTCCCCGTGCAAGGGCAGGAAGATGTCGGTGTAGACCCCGCCGAGGCCCTGGAGTTCGAGCTGCTGGCCGCCGACCGCGATCTGCCGGGCGAGCACCGTGAACTCCGAGCCCTCCCGCGCGACCGCGGCATCCACCTCGACGGCCCGGCGGAGCAGCACCTCCATCACTTCCGGCGTCTGCTCGGCGAGGATCGCGACGGCGTCGCGGGGCACGAGCGCGTCCTCGCGGCCCTTCTTGATGATGCCGGCCTTCTCCTCGGCGATCCCGGCCAGGTCGTCGCCGAGATACTCGGCGTGATCGAGGCTGATCGGGGTGATCACCGCGATCTCGCCGTCGATGACATTGGTTGCGTCCCAACGCCCGCCGAGACCCACCTCGACGACGGCGACGTCGACGGGTGCCTCCGCGAACGCGGCGTACGCCATCGCGGTGAGCACCTCGAATTTGCTCATCGCCGGGCCGCCTGCCGCCTGCGACTGCTCGTCGATCATCTGCACGTACGGTTCGATCTCCCGGTACGTGTCGACGTACCGGCGGGGCGACACCGGGCGCCCGTCGATGCTGATCCGCTCGGTGGCGAGCTGCAGGTGCGGGCTGGTGGTGCGGCCGGTGCGCCGGTGCAGCGCCGTGAGCAGCGCATCGATCATCCGCGTCACCGACGTCTTGCCGTTGGTGCCGGTGACGTGGATGGCGGGATAGCCGTGCTGCGGCGAACCGAGCACGTCCATCAGGGCCGCGATCCGGGTGAGGGACGGCTCGATCTTCGTCTCGGGCCACCGCTTGTCGAGTTCCGCCTCGACCAGTGTCAGCTCCGCGAGGTCGACAGGACTGACTTCCTCCGGCGTGAAGTCGGGCGAGGTCACGCGCCTTCCAGCTCCTTCAATCGCTTGGTGATGCGTTCGATTTCTTCCGTCGCGATCTGCTGACGCGTGCGGATCTTCTCCTTGACGGCGTCGGGGGCCTTGGCCAGGAACGCCTCGTTGGACAACTTGGCGGTGGTACCGGCGAGTTCCTTCTGCGCGGCCGCGAGGTCCTTCTCCAGCCGGGCCTTCTCGGCGCCCAGGTCGACGTTGCCCGACGTGTCGAGATCGACGGTGACGGTCGCCTTGCTCAGGCGCACCTCCACCGATGCGGACACCGCGAACCCGTCCTCCGGGTCCGTCAGGCGGGCCAGCGATGTGACCGCGGCGAGCTGTGTGTCCAGATCGGCCTCGGCGATGCCGCTGATCCGTGCGGGCACCCGCTGCGAGGGCTTGAGCCCCTGATCGCTACGGAATCGGCGCACCTCGGTCACCAGTCGCTGCATGTCCTCGACGCGCTGCGCCGCAACCGCATCCGCGGCGGCCTCGCTCGATTGCGGCCAGTCCGCCACGACGACGGATTCGTTCTCGGTGAGCGCCTTCCACAGGGTCTCCGTGACGAACGGGATCACCGGGTGGAGCAGGCGCAACAGGGCGTCGAGGACGTTGCCGAGCACGGCCCGCGTGTTCGCCGCGACCGTGTCGTTCTCGGCGAACTGCACCTTGGCCAGCTCGAGGTACCAGTCGCAGACCTCGTCCCACGCGAAGTGGAACAGTGCCTCGCACGCCTTGCTGAACTCGTACCGGTCGAATGCGGCGTCGACCTCCCCGCGCACCTGCTCGAGGCGGTCGAGGATCCACCGGTCGGCGTCGGTCAGCTCGCCGCGTCCGGGCAGTGGCGCCGGCGCGGCCCCGTTCATGAGGGCGAACTTGGTCGCGTTGAACAGTTTGGTCGCGAAGTTCCGCGAGGACTGCGCGTGATCCTCGCCGACGGACAGGTCGCTGCCGGGGTTGGCGCCGCGGGCCAGCGTGAAGCGGAGCGCATCGGCGCCGAAGCGGTCGACCCAGTCGAGCGGGTCGATGCCGTTGCCCCGCGACTTCGACATCTTCTTGCCGAACTGGTCGCGGACGAGGCCGTGCAGGAACACGTCCTCGAACGGCATCTGCGGTCCGGACTTGCCTTCGCTGAACACCCCGTCGCTTCGCTCGCCCCGCCCCGTGATGGCGTCGTCCTCCGACACATACGTGCCGAACATCATCATCCGCGCCACCCAGAAGAACAGGATGTCGTAACCGGTGACGAGAACACTTGTGGGATAGAACTTCTCGAGCTCGGGCGTCTTCTCGGGCCAGCCCATGGTCGAGAACGGCCACAACCCGGAGGAGAACCAGGTGTCGAGGACGTCGGGATCCTGCACCCAGCCCTCGGGCGCGGCCTCGTCCGGCCCGAAGCATGCGACCTCGCCGTCGGGGCCGTACCAGATCGGGATCCGGTGACCCCACCACAACTGACGCGAGATGCACCAGTCGTGCATGTCGTCGACCCAGGCGAACCACCGCGGTTCCTGACTGGCCGGGTGGATCACCGTGTCACCGTTGCGCACCGCGTCACCGGCGGCCTTCGCGAGGGACTCGACCTTCACCCACCACTGCAACGACAGGCGCGGCTCGATGGACTCACCGGTGCGCTCGGAATGTCCGACGCTGTGCAGGTAGGGCCGCTTCTCCGCGACCACGCGCCCCTGCTCGGCGAGCGCCTCACGCACCTTGACGCGTGCCTCGAATCGGTCGAGACCGTCGAATTGCGTTCCCGTGTCGGCGATCCTGCCGGTCTTGTCCATGATGGTCGGCATCGGCAGGTTGTGCCGCAGGCCCATCTCGAAGTCGTTGGGGTCGTGTGCGGGCGTGATCTTGACGGCGCCGGTGCCGAACTCGGGATCGACGTACTCGTCCGCGACGATCGGGATGTCGCGCCCGGTGAAGGGGTGCTCGAGCGTCGTCCCGATCAGGTGCTTGTAGCGTTCGTCGTCGGGGTGGACGGCCACGGCGGTGTCGCCGAGCATCGTCTCGACACGGGTGGTCGCGACCACGACGTGCGGCTCGTCGTCGTTCAGGGAGCCGTACCGCAGCGAGACCAGCTCGCCCTCGACGTCCTCGAACTTCACCTCGATGTCGGAGATCGCCGTCTGCAGCACGGGCGACCAGTTGACGAGACGCTCGGCCCGGTAGATCAGGCCGTCGTCGTACATGCGCTTGAAGATGGTCTGGACGGCGCGGGACAGCCCGTCGTCCATGGTGAACCGGTCGCGGCTCCAGTCGACGCTGTCACCGATGCGGCGCATCTGGCCGCCGATGGTGCCACCGGACTCGCGCTTCCAGTCCCACACCTTGTCGATGAACAGCTCGCGGCCGAAGTCTTCCTTCGTCTTGCCGTCGACGGCGAGCTGCTTCTCGACCACGGTCTGCGTCGCGATGCCCGCGTGGTCCATGCCGGGCAGCCACAGCACCTCGTAGCCCTGCATCCGCTTGCGGCGGCTCAGCGCGTCCATCAACGTGTGGTCGAGCGCGTGACCCATGTGCAGGCTGCCGGTCACGTTGGGCGGCGGCAGGACGATGGAATAGCCCGGCTTGTCGCTGTGCGGGTCCGCGCGGAAGTAACCGGCGTCTACCCAGCCCTGATACAGATCGTCCTCGACGGAACTGGGGTCCCAGCTCTTCGGGAGGGCATCGGCACGGTTCTGGGGATTTTCTGGAGCTGCACTGGTCACCCGTCGAGTCTAATGAACGCACGGACGACCGACGACGGGGCTACCGTCCGCCTCGCTACTGGTCGCTGAACAGCGCGCGGTGCACCTCGGTGGCGGTGCGATGCTCCGGGTCGACGGGGCGCAGCGCCTCGCCGGCATCCTCGCCGCCTGCCTGGGATCCTGCGGTGCTGTGCAGCTCGGAGAAGAGCTGCACGTGATGGTCGTTCAAGGGATTCCTCCGGTTCGTCTGCCGCATCCAGTGCGGCAACCACTCGAGAGTGTCGAGTATGCATCGAAAATGCCGCCGATCGGCGGCGACACGGCGACGGGCGCGCCGGCGGTGTTCACACACACGCCGGCTGAAGGCTCGGCCGGCCCGCCGGCGAGGCTCAGCCGGCCCGCTGCGCCACCACACAGGCGAGGTAGAGCGTCATGCCCAGGCCCGGCTCGTCCAGCGGACGACGGAGGACCCGGGCGATCTTGTCGAGTCGGTTGGCGAGGGTATTGCGGTGGACGTGCAGCCGCTTCGCCGCCCGGCTGGAGTTGAACCCGCACTCCCCCCAGGCGATCAGCGTCTCCTGCAGCTGCGGCCAATCGCTGTCGGTGGCCAACGCGCCGAGCACGGCCCGTGACAGTCTGTCACGGGTTTCCGCAGGTATCACCGAGACGGCCTGATGGAGGCGGAACCGGTCGATGTCGTAGACCCGACCGCGTGGGTCGAGAACCGCGCCGAGCCGCAGCGCGTCGTACGCGTCCTGGGACGAGAGATTGAGCTGCTCGACCCCGTGCGCGATCGAGCCGATCCCCACACGGGTGTCCCATCCCCGTTCCCGGACCAGGGACACATACTTCCGGCACCGGTCCGTCAAAGCCGCATCCGCAGCCGGTGTCGGTGCGGTCACCACGGTGGTGACCGCGATGACCTGCCGGGCGAGCGGTGCGACCAGATCGGTCGCGGAGTCGAAGGTGTCCTGCACGGCGCGCAGGACCTCGAGGGACACGGGCCGTCCCTCCACGGCGGCGTCGTCGGTGTGACTGTCGTAGCTGATCAGCACCATGACCCGGGGACGGCGCAGGTCGTACCCCAGACCGGTTGCGCGCCGGGAGATCTGAGCCTCGGTGAACGTGGAGCGATGCCAGTCACAGATGTCGCGGAGCAGTTCTTCCGCTGCCCGCTCGTAGGTCAGCCGGGTACCGATCCGCGAGGCCTCCTGCATCAGGATTTCGGTCTGCCGCTTGACCACCAGCCCGAACTGTTCGACCTGCTCGGGTGAGCCGGACAGCCCGATGGTGCCCACCACGTCACCGTCGATGACGAGCGGAATGGTGACGCCGGGCAGACTGCCGACGAGGTCGCGGACGTCCGCTGCCGAGTGCGCAATCATGCGCCGTGCACGGATCACCTCGATCGATGCCTCGTGGAACTGGCCGATGCGACGTTCGTCCCCGCTGCCGACCACCGTTCCGGCCGCATCCGTGATGAGCACGTTGAACCCGATGACGTCGGTGATCTCGTTCGCGATCTGTTGCGCCAGAGCCTCACTCAGCATCGACTGCCCTTCCGAACGCTTCTGGGAATTGTGCACATCGCACAATTCGGTATCGATTTCAGTGTAGATCAAGGGCAACTTGCCTAGTGACGACGGTCACATGACGTTCCTACGATGAGTTCATCCCAACTAGGAGTTCACATGGCAATCCTCGACTGGATACTTCTCGGTGCCTACTTCCTGCTACTCGTCCTGATCGGCGTCCAGACCATGCGACGCGTCAAGTCGCCGGACGATTTCGCAGTGGCGGGCAACCGGATCATCTGGCCGGTCTTCTTCGGCAGCCTGGCCGCAGCCTTCCTCGGCGGCGGAGCATCGCTCGGCGTCGCCGGCGCCGCCATGCGTGACGGATACGTGTACATGTTCGCCTTCTGCGCGTTCGGCGTTCAGACGGTGCTCGTCGGCTACTTCGTCGCGCCCAGACTCAAGAACTACATCGGCGCCCACACCCTCGGCGACATCATGGAGGCCCACTACGGCCGGCCGGCGAGACTCGTCACCGGCATACTGTCCGTCGTCCTGTGCGCCGGCATCCTCGGCGCCCAGGCCCTGGCCATCGGCACCGTCGTCAACGCCACCCTCGACGTGCCCACCGTGCCCGCGGTGATCATCGGCATGGGAGTGGTAGTGCTCTACTCCTCGTTCGGCGGGGCGTGGGCGGTGATCCAGACCGACCTGCTGCAGTTCGTCTTCCTCGGAGTACTCCTGCCGGTGGCGCTCCTCATCGGGCTCGACGCCGTCGGCGGACCGTCGGCTCTCCTGGACAGTGTTCCCGCCGAGCATCTTTCGTTCATGGGCGACTACTCCCCCGCACAGTTCCTCACTCTCTTCGCGGCACTACTGCTCGGTGAGACGCTCGTCCCGCCGTACGCGCAGCGGACGTTCTCCACCCCCGACTCGCGGCACGCCCGTAAGGGCTACGCACTGGCCGGGTTCTTCTCGTTCTTCTTCTTCTTCACCTCGGCGTCTCTCGGGTTGATCGCGCTCGTCCTGTACCCCGACATCGAAAGCGATCAGGCGCTTCCGACCGTGGTGATGAATCTGATGCCGGTCGGCGTTCTCGGATTGGTGGTGGCCGCGCTGATGGCGGTCGTGATGTCGACGGCCAGTTCCTACCTCAATTCCACCGCCGTCGTCCTGACCAAGGACATCTACCAGCCACTCAGCCCGGCCGAACTGCCACCGTCGAGGCGGCTCACCATCGAGCGGGCCACCAGCGTCGTCGTCGGTGCCGGAGCGACCATCTTCGCCCTCAGCGTTCCGTCCATCGTCGACGCCCTTCTCTACAGCTACACCCTGTGGGCTCCGACGGTCATCGTTCCGTTGTTCGGCGCCGTGCTGTTCGGCGTGCGGTCCGCTCCGGCGGCACTGTCGGCGATCACGGCAGGCGCGATCGTCACCGCGGTGTGGCAGTGGGGCCTCGACGCTCCGTTCGGACTGGACGGGCTGGTGCCCGGCGTCGTCGCCAACCTGCTCGTCTTCGTCACGGTCGCGATGGCCACCTCGTCCCGCTATCCGCGCCGGCAGCAGCCTGCCGTCCGCGTCACCGAAGGAGAATTCGCATGATTCCCACCCTCCTCTATTACGGGGTACCCACCGCCGTCGTCACCGTCACCCTGTGGGTCGGATTCCTCGGCTGGCGCTTCTACGTCGAGGAAGTGCTGCGCGGCGACCCCGGCGACACCACAGCCGGCGAGCCCGACCATGGGTGACATCGTGGACGTTCCCGGCGTGACCACCGGCACCAGCGTGTACCCGTCGGCGCGCAGGGTCGGCGACCTCGTGTTCGTCTCCGGGCAGGTCTCGTTCGACGACACCGGCAACGTCGTCGGCACCGACGTGGTGGAACAGACCCGTCACTCCCTCACACGACTCGACAGGGTCCTCGCCGCGGCCGGCGCCACCCTGCACGACATCGCCTCGGCCACGGTGTATCTCGCGAACGCCGACGACGCCCCGCGCTTCAACGAGGAATGGATGCGCTGGTTCGCCGCAGAGCACCGCCCGGCCAGGGCCACCGTGGTCGCAGACCTGCTGGACCCGCAGCTGCTCGTGGAGATACAGGCCATTGCCGTCACGGGCCGGGGTTCGACCGAAGGAAAGGAAGCGGAATGAAGGTGGCAGTACTCGGAGCAGGGGTCGTGGGAGTCGCGACCGCCCATGCGCTCGCCGAACGTGGACACGAGGTTCATGTGTACGACCGGCGCCGCGAGGTCGCGTCCGACACCAGCGCGAGCACCGCCGGACTGATCGCCCCCGGTCACTCCTACGCGTGGGCGTCGCCGTCGGCTCCCGCCATGCTGGTCCGATCGTTGCTCGGCGCGTCGACCTCGATCCGCGTCCGCCCCCGGGCGGACGCCGAACTCGCCCGGTGGGGTGTGCGATTCCTCCGCGAATGCACGGCCTCCCGGGCGCGGTCGAACACTCTCGCGAAGCTCCGCCTGGCCCGGTACAGCCAACAGCTGATGGACGAACTCACCGCCCGCGAGAACCTGGAGTACTGCCAGACACGGAACGGCGTGCTGTACCTGTACCGGGACGAAGCGGAACTCGAGCAAGCGCAGATGAACTCGCACATGCTCCGCGACCACGGACAGCTGCAGGACGTGCTGGGACCCGAGGAGATCGCGGCCGCGGAGCCCGCCCTCCGGCACGGGACGGCCACGTTCGCCGGGGCGATCCACGACCGCACCGACGGCACCGGCGACCCGCACCGATTCTCGGTGGGGCTCGCCGAGGAATGCGGTCGGCTGGGGGTCCGGTTCCACCTGGGCACGTCCGTCGTGGCCCTCGAGACCGACGGTGCGGCCATCACGTCGACCGTGACCGATCAGGGCCACATTCGCGCGGATGCCTTCGTTCTCGCCGCCGGGGCCGCGAGTGCTCTCGTCGCGAGGAGCGTCGGTCTGCGACTGCCCGTCTACCCGGCGAAGGGATACACGCTGACCGCGACCGTCAAGGACCCCGAACGCGCGCCGGTGGTGGGCGGCATCGACGAGAAGACACTCGTCGCCTGGTCGCGGTTCGGTGACGAGCTGAGAATGTCGGCCACCGCGGAATTCGTCGGGTACGACCGCAGTCACTCCCCCGCCGACTACGCGGGCATCGTGGACGCGGGGAACGAACTGTTCCCCGGCGCGGTGGACTGGGACACGGCCAGATACCGGACGGGCCTTCGCCCGATGACGCCCGACGGCCCGCCGATGATCGGCCTGGGACGCCACGACAACCTGTACTTCAACACCGGTCACGGTCACGTCGGCTGGACCATGGCGGTCGGCTCGGCCCGCATCCTCGCGGATCTCGTGGACGAACGGCGACCGGACATCGACCCGAGTCCGTACTCCCCGATTTCGTCGCGCCGGCATCCGAGCGGACGAGGCGCGTAACGAAGTGCACTGACCCGACGACTATCCGAGCGTGCCTCCGGAATCGGCGGCGCACCGACCTCGCTGACCGCAACCCCCGACTGCGGTCAGCGAGGTCGACACGACCGATGCTCTATTCGCCGCGTTCGGCGTCGCGCTTGGCGAACGCCAGTTGCATTTCCCAGCCCTCGATATTGCCTTCGTAGACGGCCGCGCGGCGCTCGGCATTCGGGTACAGGGCGGCGAATCCGGTTTCGACGACGCGGAGGAGCGTGCCGCCGTCCCGCTCCGACAGGAAGAACTCGACCAGGGTGGACGTGCCCTCCACGAGCGGCTGTGCGGGATCGTCTCCCCCACGGAACGAGACGTAGTGCGGTGCGTCGGACTTGACGGGAAGTATCGGGAAGCGCCCGTACGGGGGAAAGTCCACGACGAAGACGTCGCCTTCGCGTGTGGTGGTCGTCTTGCCGGGTTCGCCGTCGCCGATGAACCAGCCGGGTTCACTCACCAGCCGGAACACCCGCTCGATGGGGGCGTCGATCTGGATCGCGCGCTCGATCCTGTCCTGGGATGCGTCCGGAATGCTCATGATCATCCTCACCTCTCGCTGATGTGCTACCTCACGGTTGCACATCGGCGCCCGATTGCGCAACCTTCAGGTTGCACTAGCGGGGGTGGGGGCAGGAAAGACGCGTCCGGGCGCCCGCCCGTCGCCGGAAGGCGATGGGGCGGGCGCCCGGGGAACGTGTCAGCTGAAGTGCGCCAGCAGGGCGTCGCGCTGACGGTCGCCGAGGCCACGGAGGCGGCGCGTCGGAGCGATCTCCAGGTTGGCCATGATCTCCTGGGCCTTCACCTTGCCGATCTTCGGCAGGGCTTCCAGAATGGCGCTGACCTTGGTCTTTCCGATGATGTCGTCGACATCGGCCTTGGAAAGGACCTGCTTGAGGGTGATGTCACCGGACTTGAGCTTGTCCTTGAGCTCTGCGCGTGCCTTACGAGCGGCGGCGGCCTTCTCGAGAGCTGCTGCCCGCTGTTCGTCAGTGAGCTGGGGAAGTGCCACGATGTCTCCTTCATTCGGGGTACGTATCGAACACCGTAGCGAGAGAACCGCTACTTCACCGCATCCATCGGACGTGTCGCGCATCCTGTCCGATTCGACACGCCCCGGCTCACGGGTCCGATTGCGCGAAAAATGCCAGGACGCGGGCTGTGCCCTGTGTCATGCTCGACGTGTTCCGATCGGTTCACACGTCGAGTTCGGGAAGGACGTAGCGATGCGCGCACTGCCCGCAGCCCACGCAGCCCGGTTGCAGCCGTCACGCACGGGCGCCTCCTCCTTCCCCGCCGGCCGGCAAGGCGAACGCGGGATCATGCCCGCCCCGAAGACCCACCGCTCCACCCGACACGCCTGACCCGACCGCAGTCGCCCGGCGTGCCCCCACCGCCGCGAACCGACGACAGAACCGAGATCTCCCGTGAGGCACTTCTCCCGTAATCCGCCCCTCAGCACCCTCGACGCCCGCAGTTGGTCGCGCGCGGATGTGCTCGTCCTCAATGTCACGTACGAGGCCCTCTGCGAGATCCCCGCGGAGCGCGCCGTCGTGCTGATCAGCGTCGGTGCGGCCGAGACGGTCGCAGATCGAGAGCCTCCGTTCCCGATTCGCTCGCAACACGTCGAGATCAGCCTGCCGCAGACCATTCGACTGCTGCGCTACGTCTACGTCCCGCATTCCGTGCTGGTGACCGACAGCAGCCGCGCGACGTTCGCGGGCGTGTTCCGCCGCGACCGCAATCGTTGCGGCTACTGCGCCGAGCCGGTCGCGACGACCATCGACCACGTGCTGCCGAGGAGCCGCGGCGGCCCGAACACGTGGGCCAACCTCGTGGCCTGCTGCGTCCCCTGCAACCAGCGGAAGGCCGACCGCACACCGGAGGAGGCGGGAATGCCGCTCCTCTGGGAGCCGAAGGCGCCCCGGCACATCGAAAAGGCGCAGCGGCAGATCTGGAGGGATCTCGCGGCGGTCTAGCCGCGAGATCCCCGCACCCGCCGCCACCCGACCGACCTTCTCCCGGGAAGGGGAGATTTCCCGATGACCGACGTCCTGGACACGACCCTGTCCACCCTGCTGCCTGCCTCCGACGACCCCGCGGGCTGGGTCGACGCCGCGTGCCGCGCCGACCCCGAGCCGGACCGGTGGTTCCCGTTCCCGACGGAGGATTTCGCGTACGCGCGCGACGTCTGTCATCACTGCCCACTGCGGATGCGCTGTGAGCTGTTCGCCAGGGCCACCGGTCAGACCGGCGTGTGGGGTGGCAAGGAATTCGATCGGGGTCGCGAGAAGCGGACGTGAATCCGCCTCGGCGCTGCCCCGGTCCGCCGGCTACCGGCCCAGGATCTCGGGCAGCGCGACGTCCTCGCCCCGCACGTGCTCGGAGAGGAACGACAGCACCACCTGGTACCAGACCTTCGCGTTCTGCGGGGTGAGGATCCAGTGGTTCTCGTCCGGGAAGTAGAGGAAGCGGTGTTCGGTGCGACCGTCGTCGTCCGCGGGCAACCCCGACTCGGACAGCAGCTCGAACCACAGCCGCAACCCGTCGCCGATCGGTACGCGAAAGTCCTTGTCGCCGTGAATGACCAGCATCGGAGTGACGATGTCCGCGACGTACAGGTGGGGTGAATTCTCCACCGCCATCTCGGGCGTCATCTCCCGCTGCCAGTACCAGGCGGCGTCGGTGGTGGGGCCGAACTGGTCCAGCGCCCAGAGGCTGGCGTGGGTGACGATCGCCTTGAACCGGTCGGTGTGTCCGGCGATCCAGTTGGCCATGTAACCGCCGAACGATCCGCCCATCGCCGCGGTGCGCTTCTCGTCGATCTCCGGCAGCGCCACCGCGGCGTCGGTGAGTGCCATGAGATCGGTGAACGGGGCCTTGCCCCACTTACCCCAGCCCCGCTCGAGGAACTCCCGCCCGTAGCCGGTGGACAACGCCGGATCCGGGAGCAGCACGGCGTATCCCCGCGCGACCAGGAGCCACGGGTTCCACCGCCACGACCAGGTGTTCCACGAACCCAGGGGGCCGCCGTGCACCCACAGCGCGAGAGGCACCGGCGCGTGGGCGGAGGCGCCGGTCGGCACCGCGAGCCACGCGCGCAGTGCCGCGCCGTCGGCGGCGACCGTCTCGACCTCGGTCAGCGTGCCCGGCAGTTCGGGGAGGCCGGCGGGCGCCTTCAGCAGCGACACGGCACCGGTGGTGATGTCGATGCGCACCGGGTGCGGCGGCGCCGCGTACGACGCGCGCAGCGCGAACACCGTCGACCCGTCGGGGGCCACCTGCAGGTCGGTGTACGCGCAGTCGTCGGTCGTCACCCGAGTGGGGTCCGCGCCGTCACGGAGCAGGAAGATCGGTGCGCGCCCACGGTCGTCTGCGGTGACGAGGAGCCCCGAACCGTCGGACAGCCAGACCACGGACGTGGCCCACCGATCCCACCCCGGCGCCACCTCGGTGACGGTGCCGCTGTCGAAGCTGTAGCGGTGCAGCGTGAATCGAGGCGCGGAGTCGGGTGTCGCATGCGATTCCCGCGTGAATACGACGTGCCGTCCGTCCGGGGAGATCACCGGGTCCGACAGATCGGCGTCGGCGTCGTCGACGAGGACCGTGCGCGCCCCCGTCTCGGTGTCGACGCGCACCAGGATGTTCCGGATCGACGCGAGCGGACCGGGAACCGTCCACGACGTCACGACGAAGGCGCCGTCGTCGCTCAGCGCGTAGTTGGCCTCGCGCAGCGCCGGACCCGGCATCGGGGTGAGGTCGGTCAGCTCCGGCTCCTGCCCGTTCTCCGCGAGCGCGTCCAGTGGGGCGGACAGGAGGTGGGGCACGTCGGGACCGAGATCGTGGTCCCAATAGCGGATCGGGTAGCCCGTGTGCAGGATCGCCGAGACCTTCTTCTCCTTGCGCTCGGTGCGCACCCGCTCGTCGTCGGCGGACTCGCCGGATCGCCCCAGAACCCCGGTGGTCACGACGAAACGCGGCGCGCACCGCGCGGCGCGAACCCCTGTGATGCCGCCGCCTCGGCGCGCGACGACCACCGCCTCGCCGCCCCGCGCGGGCAGTCGCCACAGGTCGTCGGGAAGGTCGTCCTCGTCCTGCGTCGGACGGGAGGACGTGAAGAGGAGATCGCCGTCGCTGGTGAACGTCGGGTTGGACTCCCCGCTGCGGCCACGGGTGAGCCGGCGCGCCGCGAACTCGCCGGTGGGATCGATCTCCCACAGCGCGGTGACGTACTTCGTCGCCTTCTCGCCGAGCGTCGACTGCGCGACGACGAGCCTTCGCCCGTCCGCGGACAGCGCGAGGCTTCCGACGCGGCCGAGCGCGAGGTAGTCGTCGAGGTCGTCGAAAGGAGTTCCGGCGTGGAGTTCAGGAATCGCGGTCACGAGTCGTTGGTATCACGAACCGGGGTCACACCGTCGGACATCCGCGCCTCAGGCGAGCAGGGGCGCGACCCGCGGCGGGATCTCGTTCAACGCGTACGGCAGGCTCAATACGGTGCTCCACGCCATCGCCTCGGCGGCGGCGTCCTCGAGCGTGATCGTGCGTCCGGCCTTCACCACGTCGAGTTCCTGATAGATCGGCGTCTTGTCGAGTTCCGCGCGCAGCTTGTCGCCGTAGCCACCGCCCGCGTACCAGACGAGGAGGTCGACGTTTGCAAGCGACAACTGCTCCGTGCTGATCTCGGCGAAGTTGCCGGTGATCTGCTCCGTCACAGGAGGGTTCACGAAGCCGAGTTCGGTGAAGAAGCGAACCTTCGGGTCCTCCGGGCCGTACACACCGAACTGCCCCGGACCCTTGAGCGCGCCGACGAGGACGGTCTTTCCCGCGAACGCCGGGTTGGCGGCCCGGACGTCGTCGAACTGCGTCTCGACGGAGGACACCAGCTCGGCCGCCTTGTCCTTCTTGCCGAGCGCATCGCCGAGAATCCTCGTCTGGTCCTGCCACGGAACGCCGTAGTCGGCGAAGTCCGCGGGCTGCGCCACCGTCGGCGCGATGGCGCTCAGCTTGTCGTACTGCGCCTGGGTGAGGCCGGAGTAGGTGCCGACCACCAGGTCCGGGGCGACGGCCGCGACCTTCTCGAAGTCGATGTTGGTGGACGCCGTGCCCACGATCTCGGGCTGCGCGTCGCCGAGGAGGTCCTGCGCCCACGGCCACACGCCGTAGGGGTAGTCGCCGTACCAGTCGAACGTGCCGGCCAGCGTCCCGCCGAGCGCGAGGACCGTGTCCTGGTCGTTGTAGCCCACGCTGACGATGCGCTGCGGGTCGGTCGGCACCTGGGTCTCGCCGTACTTGTGGGCGACGACGGGGCCCGACGGCTCGCTGCCGCTGCCGTTGCCGTCCGAGCTGCTGCAGGCCGCGGCGAACGCGAGCAGCGCTCCCCCGGTGCCCACGAGGAATCCGCGTCGGCTCAGGCCGATCCTCTGTTGACCCACGTTCATGCGGCGACCCTCTCGTCTACCAGGTACTACGATCCACTTAGGTAAGGCTTGCCGAGCTTAGCCTAAGGGGTCGCCCGGACGGGTTCCCGCCACATCGCCCATACCGTCGGTCCGCCATCCGGGATCCGGATCTCGCCGGTGACGTCGAAGCCGAATCGCTGGTAGTAGGAGATGTTGTCTTCCTTGCTCGACTCCAGATACGCCGGGAGCCCGTCGGCGTCACAACGGTCCAGCCGCGACCGCAACAGCGCCTTCCCGTAGCCGCCGCCCCGTCCCGCGCTCGACGTTCCGATCGTCGCCAGATACCAGTGCACGGGATCGACCGGGTGTGCGTCTTCGACGGTTCCGCTCACCGCGGCCCCGACGCCCAGCCGGGAGCCGAACGCGCGGACCAGCCCCGGCAGGCTGAGGAGCGACGACAACGTGGACTGCTTCCAGCCACCGGGCGGATCCCACATGGCGGCCCCACGGACCACGCCGTCGCCGTCCTCTGCCAATTCGGCTCCGCCCCCGGCGAGATGGTGATGGCGGATCTCCACCGCGAACAGTCTCGGCAGGCCGCGCCGCCGGCGGTCGGGATCCGGCCACATCCACACCATCACGGGGTCGTCGAAGAACGCGTCGGCCAGGACGCGCGACAGTTCGGGGATGTCGGATCCGGTCGCAGCTCGCACGCTCACACCCATGTCCAGAGGGTACGGGCTCACCGCGGCGGCGCGCCGGAACGACTGGCCGTCGCGCCGGGTTCGGGGCCACTATGGACTCATGACCCGCCCCTCGTCCGCATGCAGTCCGCTCGAATCCGGCGCCAGGTGATGGGGCGCGTCACCGCGCGGCGCCCGGTCGTCCGCATCACCGAGCACGGAACGACACGCAGACCGGATTCGCTGGCCGTCGAAGAACCCCTCGAGATCCGGGTCGGCGGCCGTTCGCTGTCGGTGACGATGCGTACGCCGGGCGACGACATCGATCTGGTGCACGGGTTCCTGCTGACCGAGGGCGTCATCGAGAGCCGCGACGACGTGTCCGTCGTCCGCTACTGCGACGGCGTCGACGAGAGCGGAGCCAACACGTACAACGTGCTCGATGTGGTTCTGGCCGAGGGCGTCCCGGCGCCGGGTGGACCGGAACGCCGATTCGTCACCTCGTCGGCCTGCGGGGTGTGCGGCAAGGCGTCGCTGGACCAGGTCCGCACGCGGTCACGATTTCCGTTGTCCGGCAACGACTTGTCGGTGACGGCGGCCACGTTGTCGTCGATGCCGGCCACCCTGCGGTCGGGTCAGCGCATCTTCGAGTCGACGGGCGGACTGCACGCCGCGGGCCTGTTCACACCCGACGGCGCTCTCGTCGCGTTGCGGGAGGACGTCGGCAGGCACAACGCCGTCGACAAGGTGCTGGGGTGGGCGCTCACACAGGATCGGGTGCCGCTGTCGGGCAGCGTTCTGCTCGTCAGCGGGCGCGCGTCCTTCGAATTGGTGCAGAAGTCCGTGATGGCGGGGGTACCGATGCTCGGCGCGGTGTCGGCGCCGTCCTCGCTGGCCGTCGACCTGGCACTGGAATCCGGCACGACGCTCGTCGGCTTCCTCCGCGGGGAGTCGATGAACGTCTATGCCGGAGCCCAGCGCGTGAAGACCGGGGCCTGAGCGGGCCGTTCTAGACGGTGGCGTCGACGAGGAGCTTCGCGCCGGTGGCCGCCTGGACGTCCTCGACGCTGTGGCCGGGAGCGGTCTCGACGAGCCGCAGACCGTCGGGGGTGACGTCGATGACGGCGAGATCGGTGACGATCTTCTGCACGCAGCGCTTGCCGGTGTACGGCAGCGTGCACTCCTCGAGGATCTTGTGCTCACCCTTCTTGGTGACGTGATCCATCATCACGATGACCTTGCCCGCGCCGTGGACGAGATCCATCGCGCCGCCCATGCCCTTGACCATCGCGCCCGGGACCATCCAGTTGGACAGGTCGCCGTGGCTGCTGACCTGCATGGCGCCGAGAACGGCCACGTCGACGCTGCCGCCGCGGATCATCGAGAAGGAATCGGAGGAAGAGAAGAACGCGCCGCCGGGGACCACGGTGATGGTCTCCTTGCCCGCGTTGATCAGCTCGGGATCGACCTCGTCGTCGGTCGGGTACGGCCCGACCCCGAGGATGCCGTTCTCCGAGTGCAGGATGACGTCCTTGCCGGCCGGGATGTGACCGGGGATCAGGGTCGGCATGCCGATGCCGAGGTTGACGTACTGTCCGTCCTCGAGCTCGGCTGCGACCCGGGCCGCCATTTCGTCACGCGTCCAGCTCATGCCCGCACCGTCCTGTTCTCGATTCCCGTTTCCTGCTTACCGACCTCGACCACACG
Organism: Rhodococcus sp. LB1; assembly: GCF_001583455.1. Lineage (NCBI taxonomy): Bacteria > Bacillati > Actinomycetota > Actinomycetes > Mycobacteriales > Nocardiaceae > Rhodococcus > Rhodococcus sp. LB1. The sequence continues at coordinate 36,191 of NZ_LTCZ01000045.1, forward strand.
CTGGACGAAGATGCCGGGGGTGTGCACCTCGGCGGGGTCGATCTCGCCGGGCTCGACGAGGTACTCGACCTGCGCGATGGTGATGCGACCGGCGCCGGCGGCGTCCGGGTTGAAGTTGCGGGCCGTCTCCCGGTACACGAGGTTGCCGAGGCGGTCGCCCTTCCACGCGTGGACCAGCGCGAAGTCGGTTCGGATGGCGCGTTCGAGGACGAAGGCCTCCCCGTCGAACTCGCGGGTCTCCTTGGGCTTGCTCGCCACCGCGATGCCGCCCTGGCCGTCGTAGCGGATCGGCAGACCGCCGTCGGCGACCTGCGTCCCGACACCGGCGGGGGTGTAGAACGCGGGGATGCCCGCTCCCCCGGCGCGCATGCGCTCGGCCAGCGTGCCCTGCGGAGTGAGCTCGACCTCGAGCTCTCCGCTGAGGTACTGCCGCGCGAATTCCTTGTTGGCGCCGACGTACGAGCTGATCGTGCGCCGGATCCGGTGCTGCTCGAGGAGCAGACCCAGACCGAAACCGTCGGTGCCGCAGTTGTTGCTGACCGTCTCGAGGTCGGTCGCACCCTGTGCGAGGAGGGCGTCGATGAGGACCGAGGGGATACCGACGAGGCCGAAGCCGCCCACCGCGAGGGACGCTCCGTCGGGGACATCGGCAACGGCCTCGGCCGCCGTTGCGAAGACTTTGTTGACCATGTGACCCAGGCTACCGCAAAATGTTCGAGTAGTGAACACCCATCCACATTGCGAACAAATTGCGCCCCGCCTGTTGGCCCCATCACAGAACGCGACTACTATGTGCGAATAGCGGCCGACTGTTCACATCGAGAACGTGAGGATCTTTTTCCATGCTGCATCTGCCAGCCCACCACCACGCCGGGCACGAAGCGAATGCCCCGCTGCTGTTCCCCGAGTACAAGACGACTCGGCTGCGCAGCCCCAAGAACGACCTGATCCTGGTCCCGCAGCGACTCGGCGAGATCACCGGTCCGGTCTTCGGCGACGCCGACATCGCCAAGGGTGAGAACGACATGACCCACGCCAACGGCGGCGAGGCCCAGGGACAGCGCATCATCGTCCACGGCCGCGTCCTCGACAGTGCAGGCAAACCTATCCCCGACACCCTCATCGAGGTGTGGCAGGCCAACGCGGGAGGCCGCTACCGCCACAAGATGGACTCCTGGCCGGCCCCGCTCGACCCCCACTTCAACGGTGTCGCCCGCTGCCTGACCGACAAGCAGGGCCACTACGAGTTCACGACCATCAAGCCCGGCGCCTACCCGTGGGGCAACCACCACAACGCGTGGCGGCCCGCGCACATCCACTTCTCCCTGTTCGGTCAGGCGTTCACCCAGCGGCTGGTCACGCAGATGTACTTCCCGGACGATCCGTTCTTCTTCCAGGACCCGATCTACAACTCCGTGCCCGAAGCCGCCCGCGAGCGGATGATCAGCACGTTCGACTACGACCACACCCGCGACAACTGGGCCGTCGGATTCAAGTTCGACATCGTCCTGCGCGGTCAGGACGCCACCCCGTTCGAGGACACGCCGTTCAACAAGACCGAGGGCCACTGATGATCGACACCCAGAACCCCGACGCCCCCCGCTACCCGGTCTTCGCCAAGAGCCAGGACGAGGTGCCGTTCGGCGTCACCCCGTCCCAGACCGTCGGCCCGTATGTCCACATCGGCCTGTACCCCACCTGGGAGAACAGCGGTAACACCGTCCCCGAGGACGCGCCGGGCCGAATCACCGTGTCCTTCAATGTCATCGACGGCGCCGGTCAGCCCATCGGCGACGCGATGATCGAAACCTGGCAGGCGGATGCAGCCGGCCGGTTCGACAGCCCGACCGATCCCCGCGGTGCCGCCGAGGCGACCCCCGCCGGATTCCGCAGCCTGGCACGCGTGTTCGCCGACGAGAGCGGCACGATCGTGGTGCACACCGTGAAGCCGGGCGCACTACCCGCCGAGGACGGTGCCGTCGAGGCCCCGCACATCAACGTCGGACTGTTCGCCCGCGGCATGCTCGAGCGGCTGTACACGCGGCTCTACTTCCCCGAGGACACGGACGCGCACGCATCGGACCCCGTGCTCTCCGCCGTCCCGGAAGCAGATCGCCCCAAGCTGATCGCGGAGAAGACGGATCGCGGATACCACCTGACGATCCACGTACAGAACACAGAAGGACGGGAAACCCCGTTCTTCGCGCTGTAATCGGTCACAACCCAGAAAGGTGTCGCGCGTGAACTCTCCGGAACCTTCCCGGGGTGCCCTGTTCGATCCGACGTTCGGTGCCGGCGAGTTGTCGGCACTGCTCTCGGACCGGGCGTGGGTCACCGCGATGGTCGAGGTCGAGGCCGCACTGGCCCGGGCGGAGGCGAAATGCGACGTCATCCCCGCCGCGTCCGCCGACGCCGTCTCGTCGGTGTTCGCGCGCGTCGTCGCCGGGGGCTCCGTGAATGTGGGTGCCCTCGGCGAGGCGGCCGCGGCGGGGGGTAATCCGGTGATCCCGCTGGTGAAACTGCTCCGCGGCGAGGTCGCGGCCGCCGACCTCGGAGTGCCCGGAAGCCACGTGCACAAGGGCGCCACGAGTCAGGACATTCTCGACACCGCCCTGATGCTGCTCTGCCGCCGGTCGGGTGCGCACATCCTGGCGTCCCTCGACGAGGCGGTGCTCTGCGCCGAGGCGCTCGCACGGGCCCAGCGCGACACCCCGATCGCCGGCCGCACACTCGGCCAGCAGGCCCTCCCCACCACGTTCGGCGTGCTCGCCGCCGGGTGGATGACGGCGTTGCACAGGGCTTCTCGCGCGCTGTTCGACGCACTGGACGGCCTGCCCGTGCAACTGGGAGGTGCGGCCGGCACGTCCGCTGCGCTCTACCCGCACGGCCTCGACGTCGCCGACGTGCTCGCCGACGAGCTCGGGCTCGCACGTCAGGACGTGCCCTGGCACACCGATCGCACCCGCATCGCACTGCTCGCGTCGGCGCTCGGAACGGCCGCGGGCGCGGTGTCCAAGATCGCCACCGACATCGTGTTCCTGTCGTCCACCGAGGTCGGCGAGGTCAGCGAAGGGTCACCCGGCGGTTCGTCGGCCATGCCGCACAAGCGCAATCCGGTCGCCGCGATCGCGGCCCGCGCCGCGGCACGCCGCACCCCGGGACTCGTCGCGACGATCCTCGGCTCGATGGATCACGAGCAGCAGCGCGCCGCGGGTGCCTGGCACGCCGAGTGGGAAACGCTCACTGACCTGCTGCGCCTCACCGGCGGAGCCGTCGCGCGCATCGCCGACTCGCTCGGCGGACTGAACGTTCACCCCGATGCGATGGCCCGCAACCTCGACATCACCGGCGGCCTGCTCCTCGCGGAACGAGTCACCGGCGCCCTGTCCGCCCGCACCGACAACGCGCGCGACCTCGTCACCGCCGCGTGCGAGACCGGACACCCTCTCGACGAGGATCCGGGGCTCCTCGAATACCTGCAGGCGGACGAGATCCGCGCCCTGCTCGACCCCGCCGGATACCTCGGCCACGCCCACGACATCGTCGACCGCGCACTGGAGACAGTGGCCCGCGGCCGGGAAGGAACGCGATGACAGTCGCACTCGCACACGAAATCTCCGGACCCCGAAACGGCGCGGCGGACGCCCCCGTCGTGGTCCTGCTCGGATCGCTCGGTTCCAACCGGTCCATGTGGGACCCGCAGATCGCGGCTCTGTCCGACGAATGCCGGGTCGTCGCCGTCGATCAGCGCGGCCACGGCGAGTCGCCGGCCCCGGACGGCCCGTACTCCGTTCGCGACCTGTCCGAGGACGTCCTCGCCCTGCTCGACTCGCTCGGAGTCGACGCCGCCCACTTCGTCGGTCTGTCCATGGGCGGGGCGATCGCCCAATGGCTCGGCGCGCACACTCCGCGCCGGGTGCTGTCGCTGTCGCTGCTGTGCACCGCCGCGAAATTCGGTGAACCGCAGGCTTGGATCGAGCGCGCCGCGGCATCGCGCACCGACGGTCCGGAGTCGCTTGCGGATGCCGTTGTCGCCCGGTGGTTCAGCGAAGGGCTCGCCAAGCGCGATCCGGAATTCGTCCGGCACTACCGCGAAATGATCGCGTCGACGTCCTCCGAGGGATACGCCGCGTGCTGCGACGCCCTCGCGGACTGGGATTCCACCGCCGACCTGTCCCGCATCAGCGCACCGACGCTGGTGATCGCGGGCGAGGAGGATCCGTCCACCCCGCCGTCGGTCATGCAGATCCTCGCGGACGGCATCACCGGTGCCCGGTTCGAGGTGCTCTCCCCCGCCGCCCACGTCGCGAACCTCGAGCAGGCAGGCGCCGTCACGGCGCTGCTGCGCGAACACATCGCCGGCGGCGGGTACGCGCGCGGACGTCGCGCCGCGCACGCGCAGGGAATGTCGGTGCGCCGCTCGGTTCTCGGCGACGCGCACGTGGACCGCTCCGTGGCGGGAACCACCGACTTCACGGCACCGTTCCAGGACTTCATCACCCGCACCGCGTGGGGCGACATCTGGTCGCGCCCCGGGCTGGACCACGAGTTGCGGCGGCTGCTCACGATCGCAGTCCTCACCGCGGTCGGCAACGAGCACGAACTCGACATGCACATCCGCGCCGCCCTCCGCGCGGGTGTCGACGCCGACACCATCGGCGAGGTGCTGCTCCACACCTCCGTCTACGCCGGAGTGCCCAACAGCAATCTCGGGTTCGCACTCGGTAAACAGGCCCTCGCCGACCTGTCCTCCACCGACACCGGGGCCACGGAGGAGAATTCGCAGACATGACCGCTACCGAACCGTCGGAAAAGATCCTCCCGTCCCCCGACTACGTGCAGTCGCTGGCCCGGGGCCTCGCCGTGATCCGCTGCTTCGACAACCGGAATCAGCGGCGCACGCTCAGTGACGTCGCCCGCGCCACCGACCTGACCCGCGCCACCGCACGCCGATTTCTGCTCACCCTCGTCGAGCTCGGCTACGTGGCCACGGACGGTTCCGCGTTCTGGCTCACCCCGCGGGTGCTCGAACTCGGATACAGCTACCTGTCGAGCCTGTCGCTGCCGGAGGTCGCGCAGCCGCACCTCGAGAGGCTGAGCCACAAGGTCCACGAGTCGTCGTCGGTGTCGATCCTCGACGGTGCCGACATCGTCTACGTCGCCCGTGTGCCCGTCAGCCGGATCATGACGGTGGGCATCACCATCGGCACCCGCCTCCCCGCGTACGCCACCTCGATGGGCCGGGTCCTGCTGGCGGGACTGCCCGACGACGAACTCGACGCGTACCTCGAAAAGCTCGACATCGAGCGGCTCACCGAACGCACGATCACGGCCCGCGACGACCTGAAGGCTGCGATTCTCGCGGTCCGCGCGGACGGAATCTGCGTTCTCGACCAGGAACTCGAGGCAGGCCTGCGGTCGATGGCCGCCCCGATCCGCAACGCCTCCGGGCTGACCGTCGCCGCGGTGAACATCTCCACTCCCGCCGCGCGCTACAGCGTCGAGGATCTGCATTCCGATCTCATCCCGTCGTTGCGGGTCACCGCAACCGACATCGAACAGGACCTCGCCACCGTCAATCGCTGACGCAGTGCCCGAGGAATCTTCATGAAAGGTCTTTCCATGCGTGACGTCGTCATCTGCGAGCCCCTGCGAACGCCGGTCGGGCGCTTCGGCGGAGTGTTCAAGGACATCACCCCTCAGAGCCTCGCAGCCACCGTCATCACGGCGCTCGTCGAACGCACCGGCATCGAGGGCGGCCAGATCGACGACGTCATCCTGGGCCAGGCGTCCCCGGGCGGGGAAGCCCCGGCCATCGGCCGGATCGCGGCCCTCGACGCCGGACTCGGCATCGACGTCCCCGGCATGCAGGTGGATCGCCGCTGCGGATCCGGTCTGCAAGCCGTCATCACCGCCGTGCTGCAGGTGGCGTCCGGCGGCAACGACCTCGTCCTCGCCGGCGGCGCCGAATCCATGAGCCAGGCCGAGTTCTACACCAACCCGAACATCCGCTGGGGCGTCAAGGGCGAAGGGGTGCAACTCGCGGACCGGCTCGCCCGCGCCCGCGTCACCGCCGGCGGCGCGAACTTCCCCGTGCCCGGCGGCATGATCGAGACCGCCGAGAACCTGCGCGCCGAGTTCGACATCAGCCGGGAGGACCAGGACGCGCTCGCCGTGCAGTCGCACCAGCGTGCCGTCGCCGCACAGGAATCGGGACGCTTCGCCGAGGAGATCGTCGGAGTGACGGTGCCGCAACGCAAGTCGGACCCGCTCGTCGTCGACAAGGACGAACACCCGCGCGCCGACACCACGGTGGAGTCGCTGTCGAAGCTCCGCGCCATCCGCTCCAAGATCGACTCCGCCTCCACCGTCACCGCCGGCAACGCCAGTGGGCAGAACGACGGCGCCGCCGTGTGCATCGTGACGACCGCCGAGAAGGCGAAGGAACTCGGGCTGAAGCCTCTCGCCCGCATGGCGTCCTGGGCCGTGGCCGGCGTCCCGCCGCGCACCATGGGCATCGGCCCGGTGCCCGCCACGGAGAAGGCCCTCGGTCAGCTCGGACTGTCGATGTCCGACATGGGAGTCATCGAACTGAACGAGGCCTTCGCCGCACAGACCCTCGCCGTCCTCCGCAGCTGGGACCTCGACCCCACCGACGAACGCCTCAACCCCAACGGATCCGGCATCTCCCTCGGACACCCCGTCGGTGCCACCGGCGGACGCATTCTCGCCACCCTCCTGCGGGAGATGGACCGTCGCGAATCCCGATACGGGCTCGAGACCATGTGCATCGGCGGCGGTCAGGGACTGGCTGCGGTGTTCGAGCGGGTCTGATCCAGAAACGCGGGTCTGACGCAGAAACGCGGATTGTCGTCAGGCCAGCGCACCCACGACACCCTCAGCGGTCTCGAGCAACCTGCCCGAGGCCGCGAGGGTGACCG
>NZ_LTCZ01000046.1:0-58044 GCF_001583455.1 Rhodococcus sp. LB1
GGGTGCGTGCTTGACCGCGATCGCGGTGAGCTTGCGCTTGCCGGCCTGCCGGATTCCGGCCGGCCCGCCGCAGCGGGAGAGGATCTCGAGCACCGCCGGATGGGTGATGCGGGGGCCGAGGACCCGCTCGAGGGCAGGGTGGATGGAGGTGAGCAGGCCTCGGATGCGGTTGCTNNTCGGCGAGGGCCTCGTCGCCGGTATCGACCCGGCGCAGGGTGTGCGGCATGGTGCGGGCGGTATCGGCGATGATGAACGCGTCTCGGGCGTCTGTTTTCGCCTGTCCGGGGTACAGGTCGGCGATGCGGCGCATCGCCAGTCCGGGCAGGTAGCCGACCTCGTGGCCGCCTACGCGGGCCACGGTGACCGGCAGGGCGCCGATCGTATTGGGTTGGTCGACGACCACCAGCCCCGATCCGTGGCTGGCCAGGCGGTCGAAGACCGCCCGCAGTTTCGCTTCGTCGTTCGGCAACGCCTTGTCGTAGATCTTCTTTCCGGCGGCGGTCAGTCCGACGGCGTGGTGTTCGCCTTTGCCGACGTCGATGCCGCAGTACACCGCATAGTTCGAGTCCATTCAGGGGTCGTCCCTTGTGTCTCGGTCGGCCGGTCGCCGATCCGGCATCGACGCCCGGCACCCACGTTACAAAGAGACCTACCCAATTTCGGTTGGCCGTGTCCCTATCAGCGGTCCGTCGACGCCACCACACCCGGCGACACCACCCCCCGGATCATGCGAGAGACAGGGGCAAGGAGTCATACCGGGTCTGGCGACCGTAGCCCTTCTGTGAAGGACCGTGAATAAGGTAACGGGGCCACTGCCGAGGTGGTCGGGAACGGTCGCACCGGCGAGTCGGCTGCTTCCCAAGATCATCCCGAACCGCGACGGGGAATCGTTCCGACCCTCCATACGCCCTCCCAGTCGCCCCGAGATCTGCCGTCGCCGACCCAGCCACGAACCTGAGAAAGATTCGTTGCTCGACTGAATTTTCCAGCTCCTCCGTTGTGGCTCATTTTGTCGCAGTAGGTAGTTCACGGGAACGAGTGCGACACGAGGCTTTCGAGGGCGCACCGATGGTGTACCGGCCAATCCCGACTGGTACTACAACCTCGTCACCGCTGGCGAGGCAGAGATCGAACGTGGCACCGACCAGTGCCCGGTGGCAGTTGATGAGGTGTCGAATCCGAGCCCCTGGCCCCGAACAGCTGAGACCAGGCTCGTTGCTACGTCCATGCTCGCGTCAGCCACGACGTCAGCAAGGACGGTAGCCCCGCTCGGTGCGCCAGTGGCACGGCGTCCGTGAGAGTGTCATTTATGTTGTGGTCCAACGCCATACGACTGCCGGTCGGCCAGTGGCCTGCACGCGGACGCGCTCGTCGGTACGTTCGAGTCCAGGTATCGCCTTGAGCGTGCGATTGAGATTGCCTTGATCGGGCCGGCTGCCGGTGAGGGCAGTGGTGACCGTGACTGCGTGGGTGGCGGGGAATTCTGTGCCGAGGAGGGCCCGGGTGAATGTTGCGTCCCGCCAGAGGAGGCTGGTGGCGAGGATGCGGCGTCCGGCCGCGACGATGCGGTCGTGGTCGAAGGCGAGGGTGCCGTGTTCGTCGAAGCCGCGCCACTGCGTCGCGGCGGCAGGGTCCGTGGTGATGTTGTCGGCGGTGATGACGGCCCACATGGCGATGGACAGGGTCGGCCCGCGTGGGTCGCGACTGGGCTCGTCGAACACCTCAAGTTGTCCCACGGCCAGGATCGCGTCGTCCGGGATACCGAGCTTGGTGGTGACGGCGCGGCGGGCAGCCGTCTCGAGGCGTTCACCGGCGCCGAGAAGGACGCCGGGCAGGGCCGTCTGCCCGGTGTACGGCTCCCAGCGGCGGGGCGCGACGCCGTAGCGCAGCGAGCCGTGTTCCGGGTTGCCGAACCGGAGAGCGACCACGTCGACGGAGACCGATGACTGTTCCATACGGTGATCATGCGACAGCAGGCTCTCGGACGCGACGAGCGGCCCGACTGGGACCGTCGGAGGTGAGCACCACCGGTGCGCCGACCAGCGATCCGAGGTGCGCCGCGACGTCTGCCGGATGTGTCGGCAACTCGACTGTGTCGGGCGTGAGTGCGGACAGGACGTCGGTGAGGTGTTGTTGATGCGCGAGGTCCTTCCACGGCCCGAGCGGCAGCAGGTCGCCGATGCCGGGGTACCGGCGTGCGCTACGGATGGGGATCCCGGCCGCTGCGGCACGGGTCACCGCGTCGAGGTGGGTGACGGCCAGACTGTCCACACCGCCGCAAACCTTTGTCGCGTACCGCATCAGTACCTCATCGAGGTCCCCGATCCGGAAGGTGCCCTGGTAGCTGCCGGTGCCGTTGTGCAGTTCGGGTAGGACCGCACCGAGTGTCGGGTTCTCGGTGGGCATCGGGCCTGCACCGTGCCGGGTGGTGTAGGTGCGGGTGACGCCGAGCACGTGGCTGTCGCGGCCGTGCTCGGCGGAGAGTGCGCGCGCGTTGCTCGGTTCCACGGTGGACCAGGTGGTGTGTGGGTGGAACCCGCGCCACTCGTCGAGTAGCACTCCTTGTGCGCCCTCGTAAACCAGGCGCCCTCCGTCCGCGAGGGCGGCGAGATCACCGTCGTCGGTGATCCGGACCGCGGCCACGAATTCGGAGTACATGATGACCATGTCGTCGTGGTCGGGCCACCGGTGCATGCTGGGGGAGACCAGGTGACGGTAGTGGTCGGCCATCGCGGCGAGTTTGGCGCGCAGAACCGCTGGGCGGTGGCAGTCCCCGACGGTGAGTGCGTCCGGGTGGTCGAGGGCGTAGGCGGCGGTCTCGCCGATACCTTTGCCGCAGGAGCCGTGCCTGCCGTCGCCGCGGGCGTCCTCGCGGGCGCGGTTGGCGGCGACGTGGATCGGGGTGGTCAGTAGCGCGTGGGCGTCGATGTGCAGTAATTGGAGCGGATTCGGTACACCCAGCGCAGCCAGGGCGCGGGCCTCGGCGGCGAGGGCGATCGGTTCGACGAGGACATGCTTCGACAGCACCGTGGGAACGCCGGAGAAGGTCCCGGACCCGAACTGGGAAAAGGTGTGGTGGCGACCGTCGACGACGACGTTGTGCGCGGCCTGTGCGCCGCCGTTGAACCGGACAACGGCTGCGACGTCGAGGCCGGCGTCCGGTGCGCAGAGCCAGTCGACGGTGGCGCCCTTGCCGGCGTCGCCGAAGCCCAGGTCGACGACGATGATGTCGCGGTCACCGAACACCGTGGTCATGGGATCTCCTGTCGTAGAGGGGAGTCGGGAGGCGGGCTCGCACCCGAAGCCGGATCGAATGCCCCGCCTCCCGAACGGGTGTCAGGTGAAGGACACGTCGTCGCTGCCGGCCGGATCGATCGGCAGTGGACTCACCGCGACGGGGGCCCGCGCCGCACTGAGGACGGCGAGCGCGTGACCGACGGTGTCCGCTTCGGCGGCGGATCCGACGTCACGCAGGTCCGCCAGACCCTCGCCGAGGTCGATGCGGTCCTCGCCCATGCCGACCGTCAGAGCGATCAGCTCGCACACCGCGCCCGGGTCGTCCAGCTTGAGGAACCGTTCCCCGAGTAGCTGCTGCCAGTGGTCTGCGATCTCGGGATCGTGGTAGTACGCTGACTGATTCGGCAGTACGAAGTAGACGTTCCACCGCCGTTCGAGTTCCCGGTACACCGACTCGACGGTGACATCGCGGTCGAGGTCGTCGCCGATCACCGCGCGCACGTGGCGGGCCGACAGTCGGGCCTTGTTCAGTTCGTCGCCGATGATGAACAGGTATCCCTTGTGGCCGCGTTTGTCCCACGCGTCGGTGGCGGTGTGCCGTGTCATGAAATATGCGGCCAGCTCGTAGCTTTCGGACTTCTGACCGCCGCCGTTGCCTTCAAGGAAGATGGTGCGGAGTTGCTCGTCCATGGCGTTGCCGGACTCGAATTGACCGACCTGCAGGGGCACTCGGTCGGAGTCGGCGTCCCCGATGCCGCCGAACAGGATCTGCGGGTCGTCGGCGTACCCCTTGCGCTGCAGCAGGCCGTGCAGTTTGCCGAGCTTGTCCTGCATGATCCGCGGTACCGCGCCCATCGAACCGGTGACGTCGAAGAGCACGGCGATCGGTAGCGACTCGGGGTGCCCGGCCGAATCCCGGCATTCCCGCACGGTCACACCCAGCGGGTCCAGGGTCGGATCGGCCTTCCACTGGTCTCTCGGTCGTGCGTACATCGCGCTGGTGTAGCCGAAGTCGTCGACGCCGCGGGCGGTGCGGAACGTTTTGGCCGCGGTGTAGGTGTCGTCATCCCACTTGCCGTATCCCATGGTGGATCACTGTCCTTTCGTGGTGGGGATGGTGAACGGGCGGAATCGTCGCCGCCCGTAGAGCGTGTCGAGCAGGTCGTCGAACTCGGCGAGCAGATCGACGGCGTCGGGTCGCAGACCAGGTTGTGGTTGCATGCAGCCGCATGCGAACGCGCGCAGGCGTTCTGGGGCCGTGTCGGCGAGCATGTTCAGCATCAACCGATGGGCCATGAACACATCCCAGGCCGGGGTTGCGGGGGAGTCGGTGGAACTTTCCGGTGGATAGTGCTCCCGCCGAGAGGGGATTGTCGCCAGCGGAACCGTGCCTGGGCGGGTGGCGAACGACCACCCGGCTAGTACCACTCCATGCCGCTCAGGGTGAATGAGCACGTTGTCCGCGGTCACCGCGGTGTGTACCCACCCGGCGCGATGCGCGGCGGCAAGAGCCCGAAGCAGACGCCGGTGCATCCACACCCAATCCCGCGGATCGAGCCCGTCCGGGTAGCCAGCCCGGACCTCGGCGAGGGTGACGAATCCAGTGGTCGGCGAGTCCAGCACGTTCACCTGCCGCCGGGCGCCGGTCACAGGGTCGGCGTGGGTGAGGTGGTCGATCAGTTGCGGGAAGTACGCGCGCAGCCAATCATTCCCGCCCTCGGCGGACGCCGCGATCTCAGTGAGCGCGGCCCGTTCCGCATCGATCAGAGCGTTCGAGGAGACATTGCGGGGAACCTTGATCACAACGCCCGCGCCGCCGCTGTCGGTGGCATGGTGCAGGTCGGCGATCGAACCACGGGCATGCCGAGTCCCGAGTCGGTAGGAGCCGCGACTGCCGTCCAACACGATCGCCGCGGCCGCGGCCGCGGCCGTGGTAGTCGCAGCCTGCTGCCAGCGGCGATATAGGTCGGACGCATGTGTGAATGCTGCTGCCGCGCAAGCGGCGTACGCGCGATCAACCCGATCCGGGTGAATCAGAACCGACAGGCGGCGGAACCGCCGACGGGCAGCGCGCTGAGCCGCCGGATCGTGGGTGATTGGGCCGAACAGGTCGCTCGGCACGATTGCCGCTCCCACAACATCGAGTGCCTCCGTCATCGTCTCCATACTTTTAGTCTAGATGACTAAAACATTGGTCTGCAACCCGCGAGGATCGGTCAGAGGCGTGTGGGTCGCAGGGCAAACAGTCCGAGCTCCGAGGAGTGAGCGATGCTGGAAAATCGATCGAACCGGGGCACTGGCGATGGAAGCCGCCGTCGTTGCTCCCGTGGACGACTCGTTGGACGGTGCGCCGACGGCGATGCCAGCACGGTGCGAGGTCTTCGCGCCTACATCAAGATTGCAGGATCAACTTATCGGGATGTATCGGCATAGTGCAGGGCAATGAGAAGTGATTAACGGTGGGACTGGATTCGGTGTTTCATCGCACCCGACGACAGAACTTCGGACGTCCTCGTGCATGACTCGGAAATCTCGGCCAGCAGCCAGGGCAGACGTTCCTGGAGGGTTCGAAATTGGTCGCGGTTCCTCGAAGACCTGGTGTTCGTTCGAATGTCAAAGAGTAGGGACTCTCGTTGATACGCCACCTGCGATTGCCGTTCGCTCCTAGCCTTCCACTTCATCCCCTCGACCGAAAGCCCAACGAGTAATTTCGCTCTCCCGACAGTCGTCAGTGAGCAGCGTTGTATGCCTCCGCGATCTCGGTAGGAATGCGCCCGCGAACCCCGATGTCATAGCCCTGCTCCTGAGCCCATTCTCGCACTGCCCTCACATGATCACGGTCCCGCCGCGCAGGCTTCCGCTTGACCTCCTCACCCGACGTGAGTGTGCCCGCTGATCGATTCTTGCGGCCACCTACTCTTGTGGCGTGATCGATGTAATAATCGAGTTTCTTGTGGAATTCCTTCGCATTCTTCGCTGACAAATCAATGTCGTAGTCGATCCCATTCACGGAGAATGCGATCGTCTCGCCCCTTCCCTCCGCAATAGGGGATCCGTCGATATCGTCGACATGCTCGACAACTACTTGGCGCGCCATTTCCACTCCTTCGTCACCTTTCGCACCCACTCTACGTCCATTACGCAATGCTCGCCTCAGCGAATATGAGGGTGCGTCAGGCTGCGGCATCAAGAATGGCTAAACGGACGGAAAGATTTGGACGCTAACCCATCCGTCAGGCGGCGAGTCCCAACTATGCCGACTCCCAACGTCGAATGGATTTCGTCGTGGCGTCAAGCCTTGAACCATTCTGCTCCCCGACTAGATCTCGAGTGGCGCCGCTGAGATTGGGTTCAGACCGCTTTGCGTGCAGAGCTGTCGCGGGTAAGGACACCAGGCGTCTTCCTCGATCGTCTTGGGCAGATGCCCCATCGATGAGTTCTCGAGCGGACCCTGATCTTGATCGGCGCCGACCACTCGTGCCCGCAGTCGCCGCACCTCCACCAAACCTTCCTGGCACTGTTCACGCCGACCTGATCTGGTGTGATGTCGGAGTTTCTATCCCAGTTCCAGTCTGCGACGACGTCCGGCCGCTTGTCAGCTAGTGACGTACCTGGCTTCGGCGGGCGACTACTGCCGGCCTTACGCGAACAGATGCGACAGCCGCGTCCATACGTCCGGGCTTGAACGGTGGCCAGTGGAGAGGCAGGTGAAGTACTGGTCTGGCGAATCGGGCGGGGACGTTGACCAGGTGCCGGCGCAATGTGGCACCACGAGCAACGGCGTGACTTCCTCCGCAGACGGTGCCCGCGGCGCGCAGCAGGTTGTGCGGATCGCGGCGCAGAGCACCCAGGCGCTGTTCGCGCCGAAGCGCCTGGAGGGAATGTGGCAAGTGGTCCGTCGATCAAGTCCGCGAACACCGTTTCGACGATCGCGTGTTTGCGATGAGTGAGGTCGGCGTCGACGGTCTGCAGGTCGGAGTTGGTGAAGAACGGGTGATGCCGCCCTACCGGGAACAGCGCGTCGGGGTAGTTGGCGTCCTTGACGCGGCGCACGATCAGGCGGGCGGTGACCTGGTGGCGTCCGGAGAACGCGGTGTACTCGACCTCGGCGACCTCGGCGTCGGAAATCAATTCCCCGGTGTCGGGGTCGGTGACCGCACCGGGAGAGTGCAGGGCATCCATTCCCTGCCCGTCAATACTGTCGATGGCCTGGGTGATGCGCGGGTTACGGGTCATCACCAGCGAGAACTCGATGCCGGCGGTGACCGCGGCGCCGATGACGGCCTTGTTGCCGAACGCCGAATCGCCGCGGGCCATGATCTTGCCCGTCGCCCGCAGGCGCGGGCGGTGGTGATCGCCGAGCGCAATTGGGAGGCAGCGCCGCGCCCGGAGCCGGCCTTGCCTGCCCGTAGTCGCATCTCCGCGATCACCGGTGCCGCCTGCGCGGTGGACAGGGCCGTGACCTGCGGCGAGAGGCCCTTGCGGAGCAGGGCGCGACCGGCGATCTTCGCGTGCCCGTAGGAGCTCCTTGCTTCTGGTGCCCGTAGACCGGCCGAAGCAACGAGTCGATGTCGAGGTACGCCAAGTCCTCGATGCCGGGCAGCAGTGGTGTGCGGGCGGCGAGGCCGATCAGGTGTCGGCGCAGCACCGCCCCGAGCTGCGGGCTGTGTCCGTAGGTGAACTCGCGCAGGAAGATCCCCAACGTCGACGGCGCATACACCTGGTCGAACACGATCGGGCTGCCACCCGCCCGGATGGTGTCCACATCGTCGATGTTGTCGGCTCCGGTGAGCGTCCCACCGACGATCGAGGTCAGTTTCCCGACCGCGTTCGCGCCGCACCCGAGGCCACCCGCGTGGAGTCGAGGTCGACATGAGAGTCGATCAGCTCCGACAGGCCGGACTGTTCGGCGAGTTCGAGAACCGGCACCAACCCGGCCGCCGACACGAGATTGCGTTCGTCGAACACCGCGGACCCAGCCGTGAACGTGTGCGGAGATTGCACTGAAAGTGCCTTTCCGCATGTGGACAATCGTGACCTGAGAATCTCGATTCTCTCACTACGGGAAGCGCTTTCGCCATTCGCACGCCGTCGCACCCACAGCAAACTCCACGGATCCAGGCAAAGGTTTCTCCTCCATTTTCATCGCGAGGTGATCATGGGCGCGGATCTCGCGGACCTTTGCCTTGAACCGTGACGGTGTCATCCCGAACCGGACAAGTATTTCCTCTGCGGGTGCGCCGCCATAGGGGGCCCACGTTCGGACAAATTCGAGGATGTCCTCGGCCTCTTTGTCCACTTTGGGTTCTTCGGCACGGGTCCGATTTGCCGCTCGGCGCCGCTGTTGCCACTGTCGGTAGCGGCGTATCTCAGGGGCAGTCTGCGCGCCGGGCCTGGGGCGAGATGCTGTGTTTCTGTAGGACTCCGGATTCGTGGGTTCCATCATGCTTCCTTCATCATGGTCGAACTGTGGGGTCAAGTTCGTGCTACCGGATGGGACCGCACTCGGATCGCGTAGGAAATCTCCGCGGCCATGTGGCAGGGTGTTTCGGTGCGGAGATGTCGGCACGTCGGGCCCGCCCGATTGAGCGGAACTAGGCGCCCACACCGGCCCACACCCGCTGCACATGGACGAGTGCAGTCGCGTGCCGCTGAGTTTGTGCCACCGGAGGGTGCCGTTGTTAGCTATCGGAGAAAACGGACGCGAGGTTAGTGATTCGCTGTGCACGTGCGAGTTTCGGAAGATCGCTACCGTCCCGGGCCCGTTCACCACCTAAGCCGAGTTCATCGATCTTCCGGTAAGTCAGGCTTCCTGACGAACGACTGATCAGATGGATCTCGCCAGGCATCGGAAATGGCGCTATCGGTGGAGGGCCCATTCGAGCATTGTGAATTCCTCGTCGATGTCGGTGAATAGGCCCGTCACACGATCACCGATTATTGGCGCACTGTCCTCGTCGCACAGGATGCGCCCTGGAATGACAGGCCCGGCAGCGAGTTCGATCAACGCAACCGTGTACGGGACGGCGTCCTTCAGTTCAGGATGTAGTGCGCGCTCGTACACGGTGTAGCTCCAGATGGTCCCCGTGGGTTCTACATCACGCCAGTCAGCGTTTCGGGACCAGCATTCCGGGCATAGTTCGCTTGCCGGGAATCTTGTATATGAGCACTGGCTGCACTGCTGGAGTGATAGCCGCCGTTCGCGCATTGCGGTCCACATCGGTGCCGTCAGATCATCGCCCGGGGCGGGTCGAATGTGGCTGTTCATGCTGCTGCCGTCAGTAGTGTGGCAGCGGCTTTCAGGAAGTCGTGCGACGAGCAGTCGAGCGCGGTTCGCGCCCCGGGCACCTGTCGCTCGCCGCATTCGCCACGTAGTTGTCGAACTGACTCGCAGAGGTTGAGCCAACCCCACATGTAGCTCTCTGATAGTTGCCCCCCACTCGTGTTTACCGCTAGTGATCCGCCTGGTCGGGTGTTGCCTGCGGCGAAGAATGGCCCGGCGTCGCCTGGTTCGCAGAAGCCGTAGCTCTCGAGCATCTGGAGGGTCCACACAGAAGTCGCATCTTGAACGTAGACGGCGTCGATTTCCGACGGGCGCACACCCGTGGTGTTCCAGAGCTGTCGGGCAGTCGCGCCCAGCCAGGGCCGCATGAGATTGTCGGCGTTCTGGTCGGCTCGTAAGGCCGTCTTCTCTGCGATGCCGACAATGTGAATCGGCTTCTTGGGTGAATACTTTGCGCGATCTGCTCGAGTCAGTACGAGTGCAGCGCCGCCGTCGGAGATCATTGTGAGATCGGGACGCCTCAATGGCGCTGCGACGTAGGGGTGGGAGAGGTAGTCGTCGATCGTCATCTTTTCCTTGAAGATGCTGAGGGGATTGAGGCGAGCCCATTCCCGTTGGGATACCGACACCCATCCGAGCTGTTCCTCGGTCGTTCCGTAGAGGTGCTGGTGTCGACGGAAGGCCATCGCCGCCGAGCCCGCAACATGTACAAGTCCTGCCGCGGCGGCGAATTCGGCACCACCACCGACTGTGCGCCCGAACCCCACGCGTTGGGAACGTTGATTCGTCCCGTATGTGAGCACCACAGTGTTTGCCAGCCCTGCGGTGATCGCCATGACACCGAGGTGAAGTGAGAAGTTTCCGGTACCGTAATCGAGGGTGGCGCTGTAGTCGGGATTGATACCCAGCATGTGGCCGATTTGTTCATCGATTCCCGCGCCGCCAGTGAGATTTCGGCACGTGATCAGGCCGTCGACGTCGTCTTTGGTCAAGCCGGCGTCAGCGAGCGCCAGTTGGACTGCTTCTGCGGCTATTTCGTTGGCACTACGGCCCGGGAGTTGGCCCTGCTCGGTGGTTCCGACACCGACCAGGGCGGTCTTCATGGCAATGGACATACTTTCACTCTCACTTTGAAATGCACGGTGTCGACCTGCGGTCAGGGTTGGCGGCCGGATACGAATTATTTGTTCGCGGGCTGATCAAGATCGCGAAGGTCTATGCCTTTTGTTTCTTTGATCAGGATGGAGCCGGCGACCACGACGGCTCCTAGCACCATGATGTACACGCTGAAGAGCGAACTCTTGCCAGTCGAGGTGAGCCAGGTGTTCAGGTAGGGGGCAGTGCCGCCGAAGATTGCAACCGACAACGAGACGACGAGTCCGACGATGGTTGCTCGGATCCGGGTCGGCGCTTGTTCAGCCACGATCGCGGGGTAGATCGCCCCGGCGCACGCCCACACGAGCTGGCCCAGCATCAGCGCGACGAACAGAGTCCACGGGGCGCTGGACACCATGCCGGCGATGGGGAACGCGAGTGCGATCATGAGCGCGCCTTGCGCGAACACGAATGGCTTACGGCCAACTTTGTCGGATAGGGCTCCCATGAAGGGCAGCAGAAGCACGATGAGGCCCTGAGACAGCAAGCTGACCACGAAGGCTGACGTGGGATGCATGTCGTGCTGCGAGATCGCGTTGGTCGGAGCGAACGAGACCCATGCGTAGAAGGAGATGTTGGTGCCGACCGAGATCATGATGATGCGTAGAGCGATACCGAGGATCTCCCGACCACTCATTTTGGTTGCGGGGGTATCGGATTCTTCGACGGTCTCGGCCTCTTCGAGAAAGACTTCGGTTTCGATGGCTGTCCGGCGGATCCACAACGCGAACAGTCCCAACAGTCCGCCGAACGCGAATCCGATCCTCCAACCGTACGAATCCATCTGATCCGCGTCGAATATTCCGGTCAGTACTGCAGCACTG
The DNA here is from genome assembly GCF_001583455.1 of Rhodococcus sp. LB1. Taxonomy (NCBI): domain Bacteria; kingdom Bacillati; phylum Actinomycetota; class Actinomycetes; order Mycobacteriales; family Nocardiaceae; genus Rhodococcus; species Rhodococcus sp. LB1. The sequence goes on from NZ_LTCZ01000046.1 coordinate 11,500, forward strand.
GATGTTGCGGCCATCAACCCAATCGTTGATGCTACGAAAGGCATCGACGACCATAACCCGCGTCGCGCCGGCGGAGCGATCTCGGCGGCATAGGTGTACGACACGCCGGCCTCGCCTCCGTGCGCAAGCCCTTGTACCAGTCGCACGATCAGCAGAAACGCCGAGGCCCCAATTCCGACCGCCGCGTAGGTCGGCAGCGCGGCCATTGCCACGCTCGACCCCGCGAGTAGGCACATTGTCGCGACCATGACGTTCTTTCGGCCGATCTTGTCGCTGAGTCGGCCGAAAACGAAGCCGCCAACTGGCCGAGCGACGAATCCTACCGCGAAGATCGCCAGCGTGCTCAGCAGAGCGGAGGTGGGATTGTCAGACTGAAACGCGTTGTGGGCCAAATAGACCGAGAAGATCGCGTAGAGATTCCAGTCGAACCACTCGAGTGCGTTTCCGACCCCGGCCGCTACCAATGAGCGGCGTTGCGCACTGGAGGATGTTTGCTTGTCCACAGACTGGGTGGTGCTTACCATTTTGTGTCTCCATGGGTACTGGCGAAGGAGTCGACGCGCGACTGAAGGGGGCTGTGCCTACCTCAAACGGTTCGAAGTCGACCGCTCGCCGTGGGGGTGGACTTCGGTGGCTGCTCAACAGCTCGGCGAGAACGGACATGCGGGGGACGGTCTCGCCGTAGCAGCTGGACTGCTGGGCAATGTCGTCGGGATCACAGTCGACAGTACTGCCATCGCGTGAGCAAAAGCAAGGTTTATCGGCGAGAATTAGGCAAAAGTGTCGACTCCTGACAGGTTAGCGAGAGTCGGGGCCTTTACCGTCGACAATGGCAAGCAGGCCGGGTAGAGCGTTGGTCGCCATCGCCCGGTTGAGTGCAGCTGCGAGCTGACCGTCTCGCTCACGGAGTGCGAGCATCAATCGTTGATGGTCGGCAAGTGAGCGTTCGATTCTCCAGCCACGTGCCATTCCGAGGTGACGTAGCTGCATGACGCGGAGCCCGAGCCCGTCGATGGTTCGCTTGAGTGTCGCGTTCCCGCAGATGAGCGATGCTTGTTCGTGGAACAACACAACCTGCCAAAAGTATGCATCGTCGTCGCCGCTCTCGGCTGCGCTTACCAGGCCGGCGAGGTGTCGCTCCAGAGTGTCGAGTTCTGCATCGGAGGCATTCTCCACGATTTGGCGGGCAACGAGACCGTACAGCTCGCTGCGTAGATCGTAGATCTCGATGATCGTCTGTCGAGTGAACTCGGCGGCCCTGGGTCGGCGACGTGCCGGGACCTCGACCATCCCTTGGCGTTCCAAGACGAGGAGTGCTTCGCGGACTGGTGTGCGGCTGGTGCCGAATCGCTGTGCCAGGTCAAACGAGTTGAGGTCGTCGGACTGTCCGACACGCTCTTCGATTATGTCCCGAGCGATTTCGATGGCGATTTTGCCGACCAACGAATCCTGGCGCTCGTCCACGCCGAGGAGTCTGGCAAGAATTCCATCGATATCGGCTGTGGACACACTCAGCGGCCGCGCCGCGTTCCCATCGCTCTCCATGCGGACACAATAAACCCCCGATCGGTGCCCCGGCGTCACCTCCAGCCGGAGTCGCAATCCTCGCGCAGGCCCCGCTAGAAGCACCAAGTGTCGACTCTCTGGGCCTGATTCTGAGGAGTTACTAGTAATTCGTCGACTGTTGTGCTTATAGTGGCGACACTTACGAAGAAGGAATCAACCCAATGGCGAACCCATCAACCGTTCGGCCACTACCTCTCACCGGCATCAGAGTCTTGGACTTCACTACGTTCCTGTCCGGTCCGTCCGCAACGCAACTGCTGGCAGACCTCGGCGCAGACATCGTGAAAATAGAACCTGCAGTGGGAGATTCGAGTCGATCGATCCCTCCGCACTTCCTCGGCGACGACAGTGCGTACTATCTGGCCAACAACCGCAACAAACGAAGTGTTGCCCTCGACCTCAAGCGGCCGGAAGGACTCGACGTCGCATTGCGACTGATCGCGGTCTCCGACGTGGTCATCGAGAACTTTCGGCCCGGAGTGTTCGCGCGCCTGGGTATCGACAAGCACGCAGTCACTGCCGAGCGACCCGACTTGGTCTGGGCGTCCATCAGTGGTTTCGGCCAGTTCGGCCCACACCACCAGAGACCCGCCTACGACATGATCGTGCAGGCCATGAGCGGAGTGATGAGCCTGACAGGCCATCCCGACCAGCCTGCCGCAAGGCTTGGAGTCCCGGCCGGCGATGTCGTAGCAGGGATGTACGCCGTCATTGGGGTGCTCTCGGCGCTCGTGTCCAGGGCAGACACCGGGTCGGGCCGCATCATCGATGTCTCCATGCTGGACTCCCAACTTGGTCAACTTTCCTACCAGTCCGTCTACGCAATGATGTCCGGGCGGGCTCCGGGGCGTCAGGGAGCCGGGCACGATTCGATCCCCACATACAGATCCTTCCGCGGCTCGGACGGCGCCGAGTTCGTCGTCACCGCCAATACGCAGGCGATGTGGGAGCGGCTGTGTGCCGCCGTAGGAGAACCGTCCCTGCCCGACGATCCGAGATTCCGCGACCAAACGACACGACTGCAGCACAAGGACGAGCTCTGGGACATCCTCGAGAAAGTGTTCGCACAACAGCCCGCCGACGAGTGGGCGTCACGTCTGATTGGGCATCAAGTCCCATGCGCGCCCATCCGCGATGTCGCAGAGGCCCTCGACGACGCCCGCGGTGCAGGCCGCGGGATGGTCGTCGAACTGACCGACGGGAGTCACTCGTTCGAGGGCGTCGCGACTCCGATCTTGTTCGAGAACACCGAAACTCCACCTCTTCGATACCCGCCACGTCTCGGCGAACAGACGCACGAGGTGCTCGAAGAGCTTCTTTCGCTGACACCAGCAGAGTGCGACCGCCTGGCCCAGTCAGGTGCAGTGTTCCCTCCGGCCCCCCAGGCCGATCCGGAGGAGCCGCATTCCGCCCTCTGAACAGACCATGATTTCGAAGTTCGAAACAAACACCGACAGAAAGGCTTTCACATGAAGCTACACGGAAAGGTCGCAGTCATCACCGGCGCTGGATCCGGAATGGGACGCGCAGGCGCGCTGCTGTTTGCCCAGGAGGGCGCTCAGATCGTCGTCGCCGACCGCGACGAAACCGCAGCACGAGAGACCGCAGAGCTGGTCCGCTCGAAGGGTGGCGAAGCATCCACCGTCGTCGCCGATGTCACGACACTCGAAGGCAACGAAACGATCGTTCGCGGCGCCGTCGAGGCCTTCGGCGGCGTGGACGTGTTCTGGGCCAATGCAGGCGTCGCGGCACCGATGAGCCCCCTGGCAGAGCAGTCCATCGACTTCTTCGACACCCTCATGGCAGTCAACGCAAAGGGGCCGTGGCTGGGGGCTCGCGCAGCCATGCCTTTCATGCAGCAGCGCCCCGGCGCCTCTTTCATCATCACTGCATCCCTCTCTGGATTCCGGGCTCGACCGAACAACAGCGCGTACTCCACGTCCAAGGGTGCGGCAATTCAGCTCACGCGTGCATTGTCGATCGAGTTCGCACCTCAGGTTCGCGTCAACTCCGTCGCGCCGGTATCCACCGAGACACCCATGCTCCGCACCTTCATGGAGCACCAAGACGACATCGAAGCGACCATCAACGCGCAGCGCGCCGGCGTCCCGCTCGGTCGACTCGCCCAAGCAGACGACATCGCAAAGGCTGCGCTGTTCTTCGCATCTACAGACTCCGAGTTCATCACCGGTGTCACCCTCCCCATCGACGGTGGAATCTCGGCTCGCTCCTGAACCCGCCCTTGCTACAGAGAAAGAACTCACAAATATGCACAAGGAATATTACGGTTCGATCATCGACGGCAAGGAACTGCCTGAAGCAGGTACAGCGACGATGGACAGCATCGACCCGGCGACTGGCGGCGTTCTGGCAAGAATCCAACGGTCCGACTCCGCAGTCGTCGACGAAGCAGTCGCCTCGTCGCAACGCGCATTCGAAAGTTGGCGTGCAGTAGACGGTTCCGTTCGCGCCGATGCCATGAACGCCCTCTCGAAGGCGATTCTCGACAATCTCGACGTACTGGCATACCTCGAATCCGTCGACAACGGCAAGCCGCTGCGAGAAGCACAGGCCGACGTACGACTGACCGCCAGCTACTACGCGTACTACGCGGGAGTAGCCGACAAGATTCACGGCGAAACCGTTCCTCTCGGCCCCGCATTTCACTCGTACACCCGCGTCGAACCATACGGAGTCACCGCGCACATCGTCCCGTGGAACGCAGCCCTACAGCAGACCGCACGCGGTGTCGCACCCGCCATTGCCGGGGGCAACACAGCAGTGGTCAAACCCGCCGAGGACACGTCGATGGCGGTCGTCGAATTCGCCAGACTGGCCGTCGAAATCGCAGGAATCCCGCCCGGTGTGATCAACGTCGTCACCGGCCTCGGCGCCGAGGCCGGTGCAGCGCTCGTAGAGCATCGTGATGTCCGACGTATCGCCTTCACTGGGTCCGTTCCCACCGGCCAATCCGTATTACGCGCTTCGGCAACCCATCTGAGCCCCGTGACCCTCGAACTCGGCGGCAAATCACCGAACATCGTTTTCGCCGATGCCGATCTCGACAAAGCTGCAACCGGTTCGCTGACCGCGATCAACTTCAACGCCGGCCAGGTATGCATGGCAGGAAGCCGCTTACTGGTTCACTCGAGCATCCACGACGAATTCGTGGAACGGCTGACCCGGCTCGACCGCGCCGTCGGTCTTGGTCGCGGCATTGACAACCCCGACATGGGACCGATCACCACCGAGAAGCAGTACCGAAAGATCCTCGAATACTTCGACATCGGACGCTCCGAAGGTGCAGAAGTGGTCGTGGGCGGTGGCCCGGCACACGTCGCAGGACTGGAGGACGGCCGCTTTGTTCAACCCACCATATTCACCGGCGTGCGCAATGACATGCGCATTGCTCAGGAAGAGATTTTCGGTCCAGTCCTCTCGGTCATCGTGTTCGATGACGAAGAAGAAGCGATCCGGATCGCGAACGACACTCCCTACGGCTTGACAGCAGGACTGTGGACCAACGACCTCGCCAGGGCGCACCGCGTGGCAGGCCGAATCGACGCCGGCCAGGTATCGGTGAACAACTACTTCGCGGGCGGAATCCGCACACCCTTCGGTGGATACAAATCGAGCGGATTCGGCCGAGAGAAGGGACCCGACGCGGTCTATCACTACCTGCAAACCAAGTCCGTCGCGATTCAGCTCTGAGAAGGCATGCCGATGACAATTTCCAAGGAGAATTTGGCCCCCGTGCAGGCTCTGTCCGGTCACCTCGGTGATTGGAACGACACGCTCGACGCCGAGTACCGCGATTCCCCAGAGTTCTTCGACAGATTTGGCGCTATGGTCGACGTCCCCCGATCACGTGGGGCGCTCACCCCTATCGAACAAGCGCTGATTGGGGTCGCTGTCGTAGGCAACGCTGCCAGCACGAATTGGCCGCGACTGCGTGCATATGTGCGGGCCGCTCTCGACCTCGGCGCGAGTCGAGCCGAGGTCCGTGACGTATTGCAGCTGGTCAGCATCATGAGTATCCATGCACTGTCGACCGGGGCGCCGGCCGTTGCAGAAGTTCTGTCCGAAAGGGGGATTCGTCCTCCATCCGGGCTGAGTGACCGACAGCGGAACCTGCGTGCGGATTTCGAACAGAAGCGCGGGTACTGGCACAAGAGCTGGGACGATGTCTTGGCGCTCGACCCGGACATGTTCGAGGCCTACATGAACTTCTCCACCGTCGGGGCCCAATTCGGTTCGTTGCCAGTGAAGTTGCGTGAATTGATCTACATTGCCATTGATTGCGTGGTCACACACCTATACGTCCCAGGCGTGCAGATCCATACGCGGGCCGCGCTGGATGCAGGTGCCAGCGTGGAGGAGATCCTGTCGGCGATCGAGATAGCCACGTTCACCGGTGCGGATCCGTATTTCGAGTCAATGACGCGCATACCCGAATTGTTCGAGTAACGGGGCAACTCGCTCGGATTCCCTGATCCAGTCGGGTCGCGCACTTCGGTTGGTGTGTGACTCGACTGCGTGAGTCGTGCTGCGGCGGCGGTGATCGGATTTGTGCGCCGCAGGCACCGGAAGGTCCATGAATCCTGATCAGCACAGGAAGTGCTGCCAGGAAGAACTTTCAATCCTCCCACGGTGACTGTTTCGGATCAGGAGATCGGCATGGTAGAGCTCGAAGGCAAGGTTGCAGTCGTCACTGGCGGCGCCAGCGGGATCGGATTCGCAATGGCAGAACGTTTTGCCGGGGAAGGTGTGAAGGTCGTACTTGCCGATATCGAAGAAGGCAGTTTGGATATCGCAGTTTCGGCCCTGAGTGCATCAGGAGCCGACGCTATCGGTGTCCAGACAGACGTATCGGATCCGGAGAGTGTGCACAACCTGGCATTACGCACGATCGACGAATTCGCCGGTGTCCATATCCTGTGCAACAACGCGGGGGTCGACAGCGGCGCGTTGTTCTCCGACATTCCCCTGCGAACCTGGCAGTGGGTGATGGATGTCAACTTCTACGGTGTCCTCCACGGCTGCCGGGAGTTTCTCCCTCTCCTCCGGCAACAACCCGAGGCGCACATTGTCAACACCTGCTCGGTGGCTGCATTCGCGACCGGTGCAGCAACAATGAGCCCCTACGTTGCATCCAAGTTTGCGGTTCTGGGGATGAGTGAAAATCTCGAGATCGAATTGCGAACGGCAGGAGAGTCGATCGGGGTCTCGGTGCTGTGCCCAGGTCCGGTCAAAACACGCATGACAGAGTCCGAACGCAACCGGCCCAGCGGCGTCGTATCCACGTTGGCAGATCCCGTTCGGCGTTCTTCGGTCGAGCGTCTGGCAGACACGACCGCCGCGTCCGGCCTGGAACCGGGCCACGTAGCAGAGATGGTTGTCGACGCGATCCGAACCAATCGCTTCTTCATCCTGCCCCATCCCGACATGGCGTTGAAGGGAGTGGAGCGACGTATCGCGTGGATGAGGGATGGTACAGCGCCCGGCGCGCGCGAAGCGGGCACGTAAAGACCCACTCACATTGTCCGAGATGCTTGGCCGACGCACTTCGCCCGCCGAGCAGCGCTCTACGGCCCGGATCGAGGTTAACGCATTCGACGAGATCACCGACTCGACAACGACTGCTTTGCTGGCAGCTCACCGGGTGTTCTCGAGCGGGCACGCGCGGATCTCGCGGCGAAGTCTCGACTCCTGGATAGAACAGCATCCGGGGGCGCGTCTAAGTCTGATTTCATGAAGTTGAGATCAGACTCTCCGGATGCCGAAGGCTGCAGCACAGTCGCGCCAGTGACGGCGATGCTTAACGCCCACGCCGGTTCCTCGATGTTCATCGCTAAACTGCCGGGGCGCTCCTGGCGAGCTTGAATTTCGGAGAGTCGGTCAGGGTGATTGCGGCGGTTGCCATGCCGCCGCCGGATTGCCGACCATCCCCACAGGGCTCTCGGCGAGACCGAGCGCGTCGAACTGTTGGGCTGCATGGATGCCGTCGAGGGTGATCTGTCTGCCGAGTTCGGCACGTTCTCGACAACTGCGAGCGTTTGGTGGATGCAGTCGCCACGCTCTCCGGGAAACTGCTTCGGACCTGTCCCGAGCTTCGGATTTTGGCCACGAGCCGGGAGGCCCTCGGTATCGAAGGGGAGCGATACTGCGCGTACCGCCCCTGACGATTCCCGACACGGACGATGAGTTGTCCCTGCGCGGGCTGCCCCAGTACGACGCCGTGACGCTGTTCATGGAACGTGCCGCCGCCGCGGTGTCCGGGTTCGAGTTGATCGAGGACAACCGGATCACGGTAGCGCACATCTGCCGTGCGCTTGAAGGCCTACCCCTAATACGGAATCGATTGTTTTGGTTAGTTTTCGGTGCTCGAGTCTAAGCCGGTTATTGATGTCGAGTAACTGCATCGGAGTAGGCGGCGGCAGAGGATGAGCGGGATTCATTGTCGCCCCTGTTCTGCAGAGGAGGCCTGCGGTTCCCCATCGTCTGATGCTCGAATTCTCGGCAGTGCTTGCAGGGCCCGTTGTGAGGTGTCACGACCGACGGAGGCGACCAGGAGTTCGGTTAAGTGACGCAGTGCTTCTCGTTCGAAACGTACATATCGGCGTCGTCCGTCGATGGCGACGGTCACCAATCCTGCTTCGGTGAGCATCTTCACGTGGTAGGAGACGGTGGATGCACCGACATCTGCGTGGTCTACGAGGTGCGTACACGAAATCTCCCGCATTCGAGCGATGATGGTAAGCAGGTGCAGTCGCACGGGGTCTGCGAGGATGCGGGCGATGCGGGCGATTTCGTCTGGGAGGTGGGATTCTGAGCTCATTCGCCGTTCTCCGTCGGCAGGGACGTTGTGATGTCGCGGTCCGCCCGAATGAGGAGCGCCATTGCGGCTGCCCCGATGACCGGCCCCAGCGCGAGAGTCAGCAGTGCGGCAGACCAGGACCAGTGCTCGACCAAGACCGGAACCAGCCACAGGGTGAGGGTTGTCGTGAGGTAGCCGAGTGCGAGTTGGATCGAGACCGCACCGCCGACGTAGACCGGGTCTGCGCGTTCGGTCACTAGCGCCGAGAATTGTGCGGAGTCGGCGATGACCCAGAATCCCCAGAACACACAAACAGTGAGCACGATCGGTAGCGGTGCGGTGTCGAGGATACTCAGCCCGATTGCTGCGGTTCCCGAGCAGATAAGGCAGATCAGTGCCGATTGCGCGCGGCCATATCGGTCGCTGAGACGGCCGCCGACGAAGCACCCGATTGCTCCGGCACCGATGCAGGCGAAGGAGAGTGCGGACCCCGTCGCGTCGGGGTGGGGGCCGGTGGCGATGGCAGGAAGGGTGGCGAGGAATGCCCCGACCCAGGCCCACATGGCGTAGAGCTCCCACATGTGGCCCATGTAGCCGATGTTGGCGAGAGCGACGTGTTTGTTCCGGAGGCTGGTGATTGTGGCGGTGAGGCTGAACGGCTGCCGGGGAAATGGGTACGGGCCGGACGTGCGAAGTAGCAGGATCAGGCCGCCACCCGCCGCAGTCATGATGGTGGTGGCGGTGATGACATGCTGCCACTGCACATCTCCGAACGAGTTGACCAGGTGCGGCAGCGCGGAGCCGAGCGTGAGTGCGCCGATCATGACTCCGAGGGCGGTGCCGCGACCGCTTCGGAACCAGGTGGATACCTCTTTCAGTGCCGGCGGATATACCGCGGCGAGGAAGATGCCGGTGAGCAGCCGCAGCGGTAGGGCTGTGGCGAGACCATCGGCGAACAGAAGGCTCAGGTTGGCCAGGGCGGCGCCGACGGCGCCGCCGAAGATCAGGATGCGGCCGGGTACGGCGTCGGCCAGGCCGGTGGCAGCGGCGGTGACCGCACCGATGACGAAGCCGAACTGGACGGCGATGGTCAGCAATGATGAACCGGCCGCGGACAAGTTCCACACGGCCACCAGTTGCGGGACCACGAACGACGCCGAGAACCACACACTCATCGACAGGAATGTGCTGATGGCGATCAGTGTGAGCGCCGTTGAGGATCGTTGCGCCGGCGCAGCGGCCGGTATGCGCCCGGGTGCCGGCTGGAGCTCGGCGTCGTATGGGCTCACCGCAGGTGACCTCCGGGGTTCTTGCCGCGGCGGGCCAGCCACCGGACACCACCGAGAGCGTCGATCGCGCGGTCCACAGAATCGAACAGTGCGACACCGGCGGCGGCTGCCACGGGCCGCAGCTGTCGTACCAACTCGTCCTGGTTCTGGTCGAATCCACTGCGCAGGACCAGCGCGAGGGGGATGCCACCGCGCTCGGCGTTGACGAGGTCCTCGGTCAGCGACCGCACCAGCTTGTTTCCGGGCTCGATGGCCTGCAGATCGAACACGGTGCCGAGATCGAGGAACGCGCAGATCGCGTCGATCGAGTCGTCGGTGGCGACCGCGGAGACGATGGAGCCGGTGAAGCTCCCGGTCTCGTCGAATAGGGACCAGATCGGTATGTCGATCGGATTCGACAAGCTGGTTCCCGGGGCCTCGAACGGCGTGAGGCGTTCGCGTGTGGATTCGGCGAACGGTGCCATCTGCAGGTTCCACCGGTCGGCACGGTCGGAGCCGACCACGGCGACGCCACCGCCGCTGCCGACCAGGGCAAGGTTGTCCCCGTCGAGCGCGGGGACGAATTGTAGCGCCGTGAGGACGTCGAGCAGCTGGTCGAGGTCGTCGACCAGTAGCACTCCCGCCTGGCGTGCGGCGTCCTCGAGAAGCTGTGGGTCGCTGGCGAGGGCGCCAGTGTGCGAGGCGGCGGCGGCGCCGCCCGCCGCGGTGCGGCCGCCCTTGAGTAGGACCACGGGTTTGGTCATCTTGCGAGCGAGTCGGAAGAAGTCGCCGGCCCACCGGTCGTCCTCGAGGTAAAAGGCGGCGGCGTGTGTTCGGGGATCGGCTTCGCAGAAGGCCAGGAACTCGGCGGGACTGACATCGTCACAGTTGCCCACTGAGCTGACGAAGCTGAATTGAAGACCGAGCTCGGTCCCGCGCCGCAGGATGTCGCCGGCGTAGGTGCCGGACTGCGACACCACCGCGAGGTGCCCCTCGGTCGTGCTGGACGCGTCGGTGCCGATCATGGTCATCCGCTCGTACGGCGTGTAGTGGCCGATGCAGTTGGGCCCGAGCACCCGTAGGTCGCTTGCGTTGAGTATGTCCTTGAATGGCGGTGTGTCGGCGGTGAGGATGTGCGCGGTGCGGGTGCCGCGTGCGGCGAGCGCGCGCAACGCGTCGGGCACCGCCGCGGCCGGTAGCGCGAGGACCGCGCGATCGATGTTCTCGGGAAGCGCGTCGATATCCGGCAAAGTCGACACACCGTAGATGCTGGTGTTCTTGCCGCTGATCGGCAGGACCTGGCCGGTGTAGCCGAAGTCGACGAGGCTGCGCACCGAACGGAAACCCATTTTCCGTTCGTCGGCGGAGGCACCGATGATGGCCACCGATCGCGGGTAGATCGCCGGCCGCAGGGTCTCGTAGCTGGCAGATGGATCGGGAACCGGACGTACATGGCATTCGGTGACATCGAGTGCGGTCGCTCGGGCATCGACGGCGACGATGCGATCGGAGGTGACGACGACCGGGTTAAAGTCGACTTCGGTGATGTCCTCGTTGAGCAGCAGACCGGACGGTCCGCCGACGGCGACGAGCATCTCGACGACGTCGTCGAGGCGCTGCGGGAAGCGCTTCTCGATGACCCGTCCGAGTCGGGTGCTCGACACGATCCGCCGGGCCTCGACGGCATCGACTGGGGCCAGCGCGAACACGACGTCGTCGAGTGTTTCGATGTCGACCCCACCGTGTCCGAACATCACGACCGGGCCGAAGCCGGGTGCGTCGAGACCGCCGACTACCGCTTCGAGACCGGAGTCCACCATGGCCTCGACGGTGACGCCGCGGACCGTGGCCCCCATGGCGCGCTGCGTCTCGAGGAGTTCGTCGGTGCGGCGTCGGGTATCTTCCGGCGCCACCCCGAGCAGGACACCACCGGCCTTGCTCTTGTGGACGACATTGTCGGCGACCAGTTTCACGGCGACGGGACGGCCGATTGCTTCTGCGATCCGCCCGGCTTCGACCCCGTTGGTGGCGAAGGTGACCGCGTTGGCGGCGACGCCGTAGCGGATGGCAAGGTCGCGAATGATGTCTTCGCGGAGTCGTTGGGTCATCGGTCTGCTCCCGCCTTCTCGAGCTTGTCCTGCAGATCGGTGGGTGCATTCGGGTACTGCGGAGGCCGCTTCTGCAGGAAGGACTGCACACCTTCGTCTCCGTCGGGCAGGTCACGGACCACTGCGGCGAGAAGCGGCTCGAGTGCGTTGCCGGCGTCGAGTCCGTTGTGCAGGGTCACCCGCAGCCCGGTCTTTATCGCCCGCACCACGGCGGGTGAGACTTCTGCGATCTGATGTGCGAGCGTCAGTGCGCGGGCGAGAGTGTCAGCCGGGTGGCATACTTCGCTGACGAATCCGGATTCGCGGGCGGCGTCGGCGGCGACTGGTGCGGCGGTGGCCAGCATTTTGAAGGCGACCGGGTAGGTCACGATGTCCAGCAGGCGGCTCAACTGCCCGCCGACGGGGACCAGGCCGATGCGGGCGCCGACAGCGCAGAATTTCGCATTGTGGCCGGCGATCCGGATGTCGCAGTTGAGTGCCAGGATGAATCCGGCGGCATAGGCTGCGCCGTTCACGGCTGCGATGACCGGGGTGCCGAGGTCGGCGGGCAGGGTGAAGGCGGCATTGGCCTCGGGGTCACCTGCTGTGTCCGGGTTGTGCAGGACTTCCTGCAGATCGTGTCCGGACGAGAAGGTGTTGGCGTCACCGGTGATCACGATGGCCCGGACGGACGTGGTCTGATCGGCCTCGAGCAGTAACTTCCGCAGTTGTGGGGCCATATCGCCGCTGAATGCGTTGCGCTTGGCGGGGTTTGCGATGGTGAAAATCCGGACTGGACCGTCGTCGGTCCGGTTGATGGTGGCAGTCATGGAAATCGGCACTCCTGAAGGTCAGTGGGCGGCGGGGGCGTTTGCGACGGCACCGGCGTTAATGCCGGTTGCGGTCGATTCGGGTGATATCGGTGCGGTGGTGTTGATCTGCCGGGTACGGCGCAGTGTCGAGGTGATGCCGCTCCAGACGAGCGTCACGACGAGGTTCAGGATCAGCGCCGAGATGGCGATGTACATCGGCGAGGACAGGAAGAACGGGGCCGCCGTCGAGCCACCGAAGTGACTGGCCTTGGGGGATGAGACGTTGTAGGCGGCGATCGTGCCGTAGGCGATACCGAATGCCCACCCTGCCAGCAGTGCCCGCTTGTCGGCGAAGCGTTCGGTGAACAGGCCGAGCAGCACCGTGGGGATGGTCTGCAGAATCCAGATACCGCCGAGCAACTGGAAATTGAGGGCGAACTGGCTGTCGAGGGTCAGGACGAACACCAGCGCCCCGAGCTTGACCAGTACGGACACTACCTTGGAGATCTCGGTTTCCCGGCGGCTGGTGGTTTCGGAGCGGGAGAACTGGCGGATGATGTTCCGGCTGACCAGGTTCCCGGCGCCGATGGCCATGATTGCCGCCGGTACAAGGGCGCTCATCGCGATCGCGGCGTATGCGACGCCGACGAACCACGAGGGGAACATCTCTTGTAGCAACTGTGGCACGGCGAACTGCGGATTGCCGTTGAGGGGTTTGATTCCGGCCGCCAGCGCCATTATGCCGAGCAACGCCACGAAGCCGAGGAGCACGGTGTAGATCGGGAGGACGGACATGTTTCGGCGTACCGTGCGGGCGCCGCGGGCGGCGAAGACACCGGTGATGGCATGCGGGTACAGGAAGAACGCCATGCCGGAGCCGAGCGCGAGGGTCATGTAGACGCTGGCGTTGACGCTGATCGTCGCCGCTTCCGGGTCGGGGGAGTTGGTGCGTTCGGCGATTGCGGCGCCGGCGTCGGCGAAGATCTGCCCGAAGCCGCCGAGTTTGATCGGGATGACGATGACGGCGACGATGACCACGATGTAGGTCAGCCCGTCCTTGAGGAACGCGATCAGTGCCGGCGCGCGGATACCCGAGGAGTAGGTGTATGCCGCGAGGACTCCGAACGCGATGAACAGGGGGAGATCGCGCACGATCCAGCTGGCGGTCGGGCCCGCTTGGATACCCATGGATGCGAAGACGACCTCGAGGCCGACGAGCTGCAGTGCGAGGTAGGGCAGGGTGGCCAGCAGTCCGGTGAGGGTGATCGCCAGGCCGAGGGCTTGTGATTTGAAGCGGTCGTTGACGAAGTCGGTCAGCGTCACATAGCCCTTCGCGTGGGCCAGCCGAACTAGACGGGGCAGGAACAGGAAGCCCAGCGAGTAGAGGACGACCGCGTTGGGCACCGCGTAGAAGCCGAAGGCGCCGATGCTGAAGATCGCTGCGGGTACAGCGATCAAGGTGTAGGCGGAGTACAGGTCTCCGCCGAGAAGGAACCAGGTGATGAATCCGCCGAAGCCGCGGCCGCCGAGGGCCCACTCGTCGAGTTGGTGTTCGTTCTTGGCTCGGCGCCATCGGCTGGCGACGAAGCCCATTCCGGTAACCAGTACGAACAGGACCATGAACACACCGAAGGTGACGCCGTTGAAGGTCATTGCGCGTCCCCGATTTCAGGTTCGTTGCGGAAGGCGATGTAGTAGGTGGCGCCACATCCGCAGGCGGCGGCGATCGCCATGGTCATCTGGAACCAGTAGAAGAACGGCAATCCGCCGAGGGTTGGTTCGGTGTGCTGATACAGCGGAACGGACAGTGCGAGCGCGACCGGTGTGGCTACGAGGATCGTGCAGATCACGCGCTTGGTCCATGACAAGGTCGGTCGAGGGTTGTCCGGAGGGGTGCTGGGCGGAGGCGCAGGAATCATTTTGATACTCCTAAATCTATCGAAGTATTGGATGTGAGAATCAGATCACATCGGCGGTCGCTGGGTCAACGCCCAAGTTCTCGACACCGAATATGCCCAACAAATGATCGAAAATATGGTGGGACAACCACATTCGGTATCGCGGTTCCCGCGAAGTTGGGGAGTCACGATCGCGGACTGTCGTCGTCGACGTAGCAGGACAACGGGCGCGCCCACACGCAGCACAGCACCCCACCGGCGAGCAGGGAAGCGCCGCACATCAAGGCCACCGCGCGGAGAGTGAGAGTGAGGTCGAGGGCTGGCCAGTGTCCGGAGGTGGGATCCTCCACTTGGACGAGGGCAAGCGTCAGAACGCCGGCCAGGACGAGTCCCGCACCAGCGGTAACCACGTGGATCACTCTGGGAGACATCGCCGCATCCCCCAGAGCACGTATCCAGCGGCGTCCCAGCAGGTTACGGTAGACGGTGCCATACGCTCGACCCACCGGCGTCGAACCCGCCGAACAGCGATTCTCCCCAAACGGGGGATCGATCCTTGTCGACCAAACCCGCACGGACGCCTTCGACGAAGTCGGGCGTGCGGGCGAGATGGGTGGCGACGTCCAGCTCCATCTTCAAACAGCGCAGCAGGTTCCGTTGTTTGCCCGCGGTCAACACCGCGAACGTCACCTCCAAGCTCTGCGGGGACGCCGAATCGAGTACCGCGAGAGTTTCCCGTGACCATGAGCTGTGATGATCACGGAGGCGGGAGTGGATCTCGGACAGGCTCGGTGCGCCGAAGCACCAATCGATCTCGCATCGGTGTTCGGCCAACCGGCTGGTGGTAGTCGGGGCTGCGGGAGGCAGTGAGCGCAGCACCTCATCGATCGGCGTCTGCGGGTTTTCCTCCAGCGCTGACACCACGAGGGCCACGTCGGTAACCCGGTGCGTGGCCAGCCCGGTGTACATGGCATCGGCAGCATCGAGACGGTAGCCCGTCAACCCGAGGTACATCCCGAGCGCACCCGGAAGTCGGGACAGGAAATAGCTACCGCCGACATCCGGGAAGAACCCGATCGCGGTTTCGGGCATCGCCAGCACCGCCTTGTCACTGACGACACGGAACGCACCATGCACGGACAATCCCATTCCGCCGCCCATGCAGACCCCGTCGATCAGTGAGACCAAGGGGGTTGTGAGTTCCGCGATCCGGGCGTTGAGGCGGTACTCGGAGGCGAAGAAGTCGTCGCTGTCGCCGTATGCACCGTCCACAGTGTTCTGGCGGATCTGACGTATGTCACCACCGGCGCAGAACGCCTTCGGGCTCGAACTCTCCAGAACCACAGCGGTCCCCGGATTCTCTTCCCACCCGTCGAGGGCGCGATGGAGCTGGGCGATCATCGATGTGGTCAGCGCGTTCAACGCCTTCGGGCGATTGAGAACGATTCGAGCGACCGGACCCTGGTGGTGGAACCGGATCTCGTCGGCGTCGTCGGGGACGATGGTGCTTTGCTCGGGCTGAACTGTGGTGCGCTCATGCGTGAGGGTGTATCCGCACCGCCCGAATCGGACCTCACTCATGGGTGGGCATGGAGAAGTCGGTGCGGGTCTGGGTGTCGTTGGGCCAGCGGGTGGTGGCGGTCTTGTTGCGGGTGTAGAACCGCACGCCTTCGGGGCCGTGGATGTGGTGGTCACCGAACAGGGACCGTTTCCAGCCGCCGAAGGAGTGGAAGGCCATGGGGACGGGGATGGGGACGTTGATGCCGACCATGCCGACCTTGACGTGGTGGAGGTAGGTGCGGGCGGTGTTGCCGTCGGCGGTGAAGATGGCGGTGCCGTTGCCGAATTCGTGATCGTTGACTAACTGGAGGGCCTTCTCGAAGGATTCGGCGCGGACGATGGACAGGACCGGTCCGAAGATCTCCTCGAGGTAGATCCGCATGGTCGGGGTGACGTGGTCGAAGAGGGTGCCGCCGAGGAAGAATCCCGCCCCGGCGTCCTTCGGGGTGCTCGGCCGGCCGTCGACGACGAGTTCGGCGCCTTCCTCGACGCCGATGTCGATGTAGGAGGCGACCTTGTCGCGGTGCACCCCGGTCACCAGCGGGCCCATCTCCACGTCGGGGTCGGTACCGGGGCCGACCTTCAGATCGGCGAGGGCGGCGACGAGACGATCGCGCAGGGCGTTGGCGGTTTCCTCGCCGACGGGCACGGCGACGGAGATGGCCATGCACCGCTCTCCGGCGGAGCCGTAGGCGGCGCCCATGAGGGCGGAGACGGCCTGGTCGAGGTCGGCGTCGGGCATGATCACCATGTGGTTCTTCGCGCCGCCGAGGGCCTGGACGCGTTTGCCCTGCGCGGAGGCGGTGGTGTGGATGGACTCCGCGACCGGGGTGGAGCCGACGAAGCTGATCGCCTCGACATGATCGTGGGTCAGGAGGGCGTCGACCGCGACCTTGTCGCCGTGCACGACGTTGAACACCCCGTCCGGCAGGCCGGCCTCGGTCAGCAGCTTCGCGAGTTCGACGCTGAGGGTGGGGTCCTTCTCGGAGGGCTTCATCACGAACGTGTTCCCACAGGCGAGGGCGACGGGGAACATCCACATCGGGACCATGGCGGGGAAGTTGAACGGGGAGATGCCGGCGACGACGCCGAGCGGCTGGCGGAAGGTGACTCCGTCGACGGCGCGGCCGACGTTTTCGGAGAACTCGCCCTTGAGTTGCTGCGGGATGCCGCAGGCGAATTCGACGACCTCGAGGCCGCGGGTCACCTCGCCCTTGGCGTCGGAGTGCACTTTGCCGTGCTCGGCGGTGATGATGGCGGCGAGCCGGTCGGCGTCGCGTTCGACGAGGTCGCGGAATCGGAACAGGATGCGGGCCCGGATGTGCGCGGGAGTGGCCGACCAGGCGGGGAAGGACGCGGCCGCCGCGGCGACCGCGGCATCGACATCGGCGGTGGTGGCCATCGCGACCTTGCCGGTGATCTGCCCGGTGGCGGGGTTGTAGACGTCGGCGCGGGTGGCGGCGCCGCGGGCGTCGATCTGACCGGCGATGTAGTGGTCGATGTCGACCGGCCGACAGCCAGTGGTGCCGGTCGACGGGGTGGGAAGGGTGGCAGTCATGTGAAGTGTTCTCCTGAAAGGGTTTTCAGCCGTAGATCTGGGCGTAGAGGTCGCGGATCTCGGCATCGGTCGGGACGAGGGGGTTGTTGTTCGGTGACCCGGAGGCGAGGGCCTGTTCGGCCATGAGCGGGATCAGTTCGTCCCAGCGGGCCTTGTCGATGCCGTAGGCCTTGGGCGTGGGCACGGCCACGTCGCGGCACAGCTCGCGCAGCGCGTCGACGAGGTTGTTCGCGGCGGTGGTGTTGTCGTCGCCGGTGGTGGCGACTCCGAGGGCGCGGGCGCAGTCGGCGTACCGGGATTCCGCGGCGCGGACCGAGAACGCGGTGACCGCGGGGAAGAGCATGGCGTTCGATAGTCCGTGGGCGACGTGGAAGTGGGCGCCGATCGGCCGGCTCATTCCGTGCACCAGGGCGACGGAGGAGTTGGAGAACGCGATCCCGGCTTGGGTGGCGGCGAGCATCATCTGCTCACGGGCCTCGGTGTCGGAGCCGTCGGTGTAGGCGCGGCGCAGGACCCGGCCGATGGTGCCGATCGCGACGAGCGCGAGGCTGTCGGCGAAGGGGTTGGCCTTCTTGCTGACGTACGCCTCGATGGCATGGGTGAGGGCGTCGACGCCGGTGTCGGCGGTCAGCCGGGGCGGCATCGACACGGTTAGCTCGTAGTCGATGACCGCGGCGATCGGTAGGAACGCCAGGCCCGGGCAGAGCATCTTCTCGTCGGAGACGCTGTCGGTGATGACGGTGAACTGGGTTGCTTCCGAGCCGCTTCCGGCGGTGGTGGGGACGGCGATGACCGGCAGGGCCGGCCCGGTGTTGTTGCGGGGGGCCTTGTAGTCGCGCATCTGCCCGCCCTGGCGGCCGAGGATTCCCAGGGCCTTGGCGGTGTCCATCGGGCTGCCGCCGCCGAACCCGATGACCGAGTCGCAGTCGTGCTCGGCGATCGCGGCCAGTCCGGCGTCGAGGGAGTCGGTCGTCGGATCCGGGACGGTGTCGGCGAACAGGCGCGGCGACAGACCGGCGGACTCGAGGGTCTTGATCATCTGTTCCGCGGCGCCGGTGCCGACGAGGAACGAATCGGTGACCACCAGCGGGCGGGTGAGCCCGAGGCTCGAGACCACCTCGCCGATCTCGGCGACGGCGCCGCCGCCAATCCGCATGATCCGCGGGAGTGCGATTGGTGAAGCCATGTGCAGATCTCGCTTTCTCAACGGTTGGTGAAGTGCGGCTTGCGCTTGTCGAGGAAGGCGGTCATGCCTTCGGTCTGGCCGTCGGTGGCGAAGGCGGCGTGGAACAGGCGACGCTCGAACCGCAGGCCCTCTGCCAGGGGGTCTCGAAGGCGGAGTTCACGGCCTCTTTGGCCATCAGGACCGAGGGTCGGGAGAATCCGGCGATCTGCTGCGCGATGGCGATTGCCTCGTCGATGAGGGTGTCGGCGGGGACGATGCGGGCGACGAGGCCGATCTTCTCCGCTTCCTCGGCGTCGATGGTGCGGCCGGTCAGGACCATGTCCATGGCCTTGGACTTGCCGACGGCGCGGGTCAGGCGTTGGGTGCCGCCGGCGCCGGGAAGGATCCCGATGGTGATTTCGGGCTGGCCGAATTTGGCGGTGTCCGCGGCGATGATCAGGTCGCAGCTCATTGCGAGTTCGGCGCCGCCGCCGAGGGCGTATCCGGCGACCGCGGCGATGATGGGCTTGCGGGTGGTCGAGGCGCGTTCCCAGCTGGCGGTGATGAAGTCTTCGAGGTAGACGTCGGTGAACGATTTCGGCTGCATCTCGGCGATATCGGCGCCCGCCGCGAAGGCCTTGGCGCTGCCGGTCAATACAACGGCACCGATGCTGTCGTCGGCCTCGGTGGTATCGAGCGCGTGGGTCAGTTCAATGGTGAGAGCATCACATAGGGCGTTGAGCGCTTTCGGGCGGTCGAGCGTGATCAGCGCTACCGGACCGCGGCGTTCGACGCGGAGGTGTTCGTACTCGTCCCAGTTGCCGTCGAACGACGGGGCTTCTTCGGCCATGGAGGTCATATGCCTCACTCCTGTTTCTTCTTGGTTTCTGCGATGGGTGACGGACGACGTCAGACGGTGATGACTGTCTTTCCTTGGGTGCGTCCGTGGGCGAGCTGGTCGAGGGCTGTGGGTACATCTTCGAGGCCTAATCGGGCGGTGATCAGCGGATCAATCAGGCCGGCGGCGGCCATCTCGAAGATGGCTGCTTGGGCGATGTGTACGAGGTCCGGTCGGTGTTTGCGGTACAACGACCAGTGCAGGCCCGCGATGGTGTAGTTCTTCACTAACGCGTGGTTGAGGTGCGGACGTGGAATGTAGCCGCTGGCGAATCCGATGACCACGATGCGTCCCTCGAAGGCAATGTATTTCGTTGCCTGCTCGTAGGCCTTGCCGCCAACCGAGTCGAACACGATGTCGGCGCCGGCCGGTGCGGCTGCCTTCACCTGCTCGATCACGTCGCCGTCGGATCGGTCGATGACCACGTCGGCTCCGAGACGGGAGGCGGTAGCGGCTTTGTCTGCACCGGACACGATCGCAATCACGGTCGCGCCTGCCGCTCGGGCGACCTGCACGGCCGCCGAGCCGACACCACCCGCAGCGGCGGTGATCACGATGGTGTCACCGGCCTTGATCGACGCCCGTCGGTGCAGGCCCAGCCAAGCGGTCAGATAGGTCAGATTCAAGGTTGCCGCGACACTGTCGTCGATGGCGCGGGGAACGATGTAGACCTCGTCCGCGTTCAGCAGGGCAACGTCGGCGAAGCCGCCATGAGGGAGGATTGGCTGGCCGACGACCCGCGAGGCGAGCAACATGGGGTCGACTCCGCCACCGATGTCGTCCACCCAGCCGCACACCTCGAGGCCTGGGGTGAACGGCGGATCCGGCTTCTGTTGATACTCGCCCCGGCACAGCAGAACGTCGGCGAAGTTACACGAGGTGGCGGCCACTCGAAGCCGCACCTGCCCGTGGCCGGGGGTGGGTACGGTTGCCGCTTCCAGACGGAGGACGGACGAGGGCTCACCGTACTGACGGACTTTCCATGCTCGGGACATTTTGTGCACCTTTGCTTGTGGTTCTGCTGTGCCGTTGCGGGTAATCAGGCTCGGCGACCCTCGTTGGGGGTTGTGGCACCGATGAGGTGGACCGTGTTGCCGAAGACCTCTTCGCCGCGGCCCATCTGGGCGTGGGAGGGCGGAATGTCGGCCATGGGCAGGACGCGGCCGACGACCGGGTCGATCTTCCCGTCGACGACCAGCTGGTTGTAGGCGATCGCCTGGGCGTCGTTGGTGCCGTGCGAGCCCTGCAGTCGCTTCTGGCGGGTCCAGTGGTACCGCAGGTCCACCATGGCGTCGAAGCCGGTGGTTCCGGCGCAGATGGCGACCATGCCGCCCGGTTGGCACACGAAGATGCTGGTCGGAATGGTTGAGGCGCCGGGGTGCTCGAACACGATCGCCGGGTCTTCTCGGTTGCCGGCGATTTCCCAGATCTTCTTGCCGAACGCGCGGGCGCTGGCGGTCCACTTCTTCTGGCCTTTGGCGTCGTCGACCAACGGCGGTATTCCCCAGTGATCGAATTCGCGGCGGTTGATGTAGCCGATGGCCCCGTACTTCATCGCGTAGGAGCCGCGTTCGTCGTCCGATACCACGGCAATCGCCCGGCCGCCGGCTTCGCGGACGAGCTGGCAGGCCTGGGTTCCGAGTCCGCCGGAGCCACCCCACACCAACACCAGGTCGCCCTCGGTGACGGTGTTCCCCTGCCAGCCGTGCAGCATCCGGTAGGCGGTCGTGCCGACCAGGGTGGGTGCAGCCGCTTCGGCCCAGCTCAGGTGTGCCGCTTTGGGGAGTATTTGGTGCGCTTGAGCGCGGGCGAACTGCCCGAACGAGCCGTAGTTGGTGTCGTAGCCCCAGATCTTCGCACTGGGTGCGATCATCTGGTCGCGTCCGGAGGTGATCCACGGGTCGTCCTCGTCCCACACTCCCGGATGGACGACGACCTCGTCGCCGATGCTGATGCCGCTGACCCCTTCACCGACGGCGTAGACGATGCCCGAGGCGTCCGACCCTCCGACGTGGAAGTCCTCGGTCTCGCCCCGTCGCTGCCGGGTCGCGACCTGATCTACCGGGTAGCCGCGGGCTGCCCAGACGTTGTTGTAGTTGACGCCGGCCGCCATCACGGCGATCAGCACTTCACCGGTACCGAGCTGCGGGGTGTCGACGACCTCGTGGACGAACGCGGTGGCGGGATCGCCGTACCGCTCCGGGCGCACGACCTGCGCGTGCATGCTCTTGGGAACCACGCCGAGTGGGGGCAGCGTTCCCGGCTCCACCGCGTCGGTGGTTGGGTCGGCAACGGACTGGCGCTCCATCAGTTCGGTCACGATCATCTCCTATATATTCATATTCGTAGAATCATCAAACTATTGATCGGGTGCTATTCCCCAACCCCCCGGCCCCTTCAATCGGAGAGGCGCGTCGGCGGGGATCAGATTTCGGACACCGGGCGCGTGAGAAGAGTTCTCGCGCAACCGGCGCCGGAACTGTTACTGCTCGACGGCGCCGTACCGTTCGTCCCGCCACGCCAGGGCGGCCCCGAGTCCCTTGGACGCGACGAGCTCGGTGAACTCGGCACGCTCGGGAGTTTCGGCCGAGTTCAACACCGCGGCGATATCGAGATTCGACTCGACCGCGCTGGTCAGCCCCATCGCGTCGTAGGCACGGGTGATGGCCCGCTTGGTGTACCGGAGGATCGACAGGGGAGTGAGTGCGATCTTGCGGGCGAGGACGTCGACGGTCTTGTCCAGGTCGGCCTTGCTGACCACACGGTTGACCATCCCGAGCGTTGCGGCTCGTTCGGCGTCGATGATGTCTCCGGTGTAGAGCAATTCGTTGGTTGCCTTCTGCCCGAGCAGGAACGGCATCAACAGCGTCACAGGCCCGGAGCCGAACCGGATCTCAGGCTCACCGAACTGGGCGTCGTCGGCCGCGATGATCAGATCGCACGCCATCGCCAGTTCGCAGCCACCGGCCAGACACCACCCGGAGACGGCGGCGATGACCGGCTTCTTCAGTCGCCACACCTGCATCGACAGCCCGATGTTGTTGGTCAGGCCGGCATGCCACTGTTCGGCGGTCGAGACACCCATCTCCACTTCCTGGGCGATGTCGTAGCCGACGCTGAACGACTTTTCGCCGCCCTGCAGGACGACGACCTTGATCGCCGGGTCGGCTTCCGCGGCGGTCAGGGCCTGCGACAGTTCCTGCATCAATTCGACCGACAGCGCGTTGAGTTTCTTCGGCCGGTTGATGGTCAGCCAGGCGACTTCTCCGCGGTACTCGGTACGGACGAGATCGTCAGTGGATGTGGTCATGCTATTGCCTCGCTTCGCAATTCGATTTCGGAGTCCGACTGCGTCCGCAGACGGGCCTTGTCGACCTTGCCCACGGCGGTCCGGGGCAATGCGTCGACGACGATGAACTGGTCGGGAATCCACCATCGGGGGAATCGCTCACCGACGTGCGCGCGAAGCGCGGCGTCGATGTCCCCGGTGGCGTTGTCGGCGGCCACGATGTAGGCGAGCGGCCGCTCGATCCATCGCGGATGTGCCATCGCCACGATGGCGGCCGACGACACGGCCGGGTGGGTGCACAGGTATTGCTCGAGTTCGGCGGTCGCGATCCACTCGCCCCCGGACTTGATCAGGTCCTTCTCCCGGTCGTGCAGCCGCAAACGGCCTTGCTGGTCGATCGAGGCGATGTCGCCGGTGTCGAACCAGTTCCTGTCGCCGTCCCGTACTCCCACGATGAACGGCCCCCGTACCTGCAGCTTGCCCATGGTCGGCTCGGAGCCGTCCTGAGCGAACCCTCCAGTGTCGACACGTAGCTCCACCAGGGGAATGGGGACTCCGGCCGAGGTCGTGGGTTCGAGGCGTTCGTAGGTGCTGCACGCCATGGTCTCGGTCATGCCCCAAGCCGTGCTGACGGTGGCACCGAGAACGGTCGCCACCGCGTCCACGACGGGCTGCGGGACGGCACTGCCACCACTGAAGACCTCCCGCAGACGGTTCGGCCGCGGTGCGTGCCCGGCGGCGACGGCCGCGCATACGTCGTGCCAGACCGTTGGGACCGCGGCAGCGGCGGTGACGGACTCCTCGCTGAGGATCGCGGCCACGCGGTCCGCAGCGAGGTCACCGCCGCAGAGGACCAGCGACGCTCCGGTCAGCGCGCAGGTCAGAGGCAGCCCCCATCCGTTCACGTGGAAGAACGGTGCCAGTGGAAGGACCCGGTCGGAGCTGTGCAGCCCCGAGGCGGCGGTGGTGGCCTGGCTGAGGGTGTGCAGCATGACCGCGCGGTGGCTGACCGCGTAACTCTTTGGCCGCCCGGTCGTTCCGTTGGTATGGAACAGGTACGCGGTAGTGTTCTCATCCTCCACCGCAGCCGGCGCCGACAGGGTCGCGTCTGCCTCGGTCAGGTCGCGGTAGCGGACGACCGTGTCCGCGTGCTCGGTCCAGTCGCGCTCGCCGACGACCATCAGGGGTACCCCGGCCTGGCGCAATACGCCCAGGACCGACCGGACGTTCCGACCCAGGACCGGGTGGTCCACCATCTCCCCGTCGACCACCACGGCGGCCGGTCGGGGAGACATGGCCTGGTCGATGAGGAGCTCAACGCTCAGGCGTGCGTTGAGGCTGTTGACGGCGGCGCCGAGAAGGGGCACGCCGAGCATGACCTCGAAGTGCTCGAGAGTGTTGAACGCGAGTACCGCGACCGTGTGCCCTGGCCCGATGCCCAGCTCTGCGTGCGCACCGGCGGCCAGACGCTGCGCTCGCGCCGCCACATCGGGGAAGGACCAACGTGTGGTCGGCGACCCGCTGGCTTCTCCTGCGATGCTCACGACCTCCGACTGCGGATGAATGTTGCTCATTCGCCACAGCAGATGGTCGACGGTCAGGGGAAACATGGCTACTTCACCAGGGTGGTGACGACCTGCACCGGGTTGGCGAGGGTGTCCCGAATCGGCGAACGCTTCTGCACAGCGTCGGTAAGCTCCTGCAGCTGCGCGGTCGAGGCGTTCGGGGACTCGGCGTGCACGCTAATCCGGATCTCCTGGGCGCCGGGGCGGACGCTGTCGTCGAGATTGAGGAAGCCCTGGAGATCGAAATCGGTCTGCATCTCCAGTCGCAGCGAGGACAGTTCGATGCCCCGCACGGCCGCGTTGGTGGCGTAGGTGACCGCGTAGCAGCCGGCGAGCGCCTGGAGCACGTACTCGGCGGGGCTGGCAGCCTTGTCCGTGCCCAGCAAAGCCGCCGGCTCGTCGGACTCGAGGACGTACGACGCCTCCCGGCTGCTCACCAGCTCACCGTTCTGGTGCAGCTCGCCCGTGGTCGAACGCTGATGGCAGCCGTCGAGCCACTCGGATCCGAGTGAGAACGTCACCTGGGCGAGTGCGGGGGTCTCGCGGACCGCGTCGATCGTGGAGTGGAGGGCCTGCTTGTCGACACCGTTGATGGTGGCTGAGGAGGTGCTGGTCATGAGGTATTGCCTTTCGTTTCGTGTGAGCGTGCGCGGGCGTCGAAGGATGCCTTCGCTAGGCGTTTGAGGGAGCAGGGGAGTCGTGGTTGTCGACCGCAGCAGTTCTTTTCGGTGAGCTGTGGGGATCGAGATCGATGTCCTTTTTGTTGGTCTCCGGTGCAAGGAAGGCGCAGACCACGGTGATGACGCTGAGGACGGTGAAGTACCCGACCACCAGCCACGGGCTTCCGTTTCCGACTGCGAGCAGTGATGTGGCGATCAGAGGTGAGAAGCCGCCGGCGAACACCGAGCCGATTTGATAGCCGACTGATGCGCCGCTGTATCGCACTCCGGTGGAAAACATTTCGGAGAAGAAGGCCGCTTGCGGGCCGTACATCGCGTCGTGGAAGAAGTTCAATCCGATCACCATGGCGAGAGTGATCAGGACCGGGTTGCCGGTGTCGGCCAGGAGGAAGAACGGGCCGATGAACAGTGCGCTGGTAACGGCGCCGAATAGATATAGGGGGCGTCGGCCGAATCTGTCGGACAGTGCTGCCCAGATCGGTACGGAAAAGAGGCCTATCGCTGACGCGATCAGGACGGAGTTCAAGCCGACG
Organism: Rhodococcus sp. LB1; assembly: GCF_001583455.1. Taxonomy (NCBI): domain Bacteria; kingdom Bacillati; phylum Actinomycetota; class Actinomycetes; order Mycobacteriales; family Nocardiaceae; genus Rhodococcus; species Rhodococcus sp. LB1. The sequence goes on from NZ_LTCZ01000046.1 coordinate 37,196, forward strand.
CTGGTCGCTGTGCCCAAACTTCGGGCGATGTAGGCGATGCCGAACACCGTGTAGAGGTAGTAGATCGCGTTCTGTGACAGTCGCATTCCGGTTGTCAGGTACACCGCCCGTCGTTCGTGGCGGAACAGCTCGACGACGGGCCTTTCGGCGATGGTGTCGTTCCTCTTCATGTCGGCGAACTTTTCGGGTTCCGACAATCCGATGCGGATTAGTAGGCCGACGAAGACCAGCAGGCCGCTGATGAGGAAGGGGATGCGCCAGCCCCAGGCGAGGAAGGTTGCGTCGTCGAGAACGGTGCGAGCGATGCTGAACGCTCCGACGGCAAGCAGCATGCCGGCGGAGACGCCGATCTGGGTGAAGCTCCCGTAGAAGCCGCGGCGGTTCGGTGGCGCCGACTCCACGGACATCAGCGCTGCGCCGCCCCATTCGCCGCCGACGCCGAATCCCTTTGCGAGACGAAGAACGAGCAGGAGGATCGGTGCCCAGATGCCGATTGAGGAGTGGGTGGGAAGGACGCCGATGAGGGTGGTGCTCGCTCCCATGATCAGCAGCGACGCCACCAGCATCGCCTTACGTCCCACCCGGTCACCGATGTGGCCGGCGACGATTCCGCCGATGGGGCGGGCGAGGAAGCCCACCGCGTAGGTACCGAACGCTGCGATGAGTCCGATCGCGGGGCTGACGTCCGGGAAGAAGAGGGGGCTGAATACCAGGGCTGCGGCGGTGCCGTACAGAAAGAAGTCGTACCACTCGATCGTGGTGCCGACGAAACTGCCGAGCGCAACCATTCTCAGAGAGTTAGGTTTTCGGGTACCCGACGGCGCGTTCGATGAGCTCATAGCCGGGGTCTCCTCTCGGGAGGTGGGTCGCCGCTGAGGTTGCGGTGACGTGTCGAAGGGTGTGGCGGGTGTACGGGTCCGGGTCGTCGCCGGCCGCGACCCGTAGTGGATTTGGGCTTTGAGGGGGACGGTCGAATCGTGGTTGTGACGCCCGACCCGCCATCTCTCTGGTGTGTCTCAAGTCTCAACCGGGGGCAACCGGGGTGGCAATAACCAAAGCGTCGCGAGGCTCTGCAAATTTGCACAACGGCAGGTGGACGCGGGTATCCGCGGTTCGGCGCCATCAAATCAAGCATCAAGATATAGTTGGATTGTTGGCCATCAATAGAAATATCGAAGGATTAGGAGTGCCCATGCTCCACGGCGCCGCCCCCACGCTCGACGAGTTGGTGGACGTCCTCAAAGCGCTGGCGGACCCCGTCCGGTTGGATCTGCTCAGGCGCATCGCGGCTGTCGACGAGATGGCCTGTACCGACCTGGTCGAGGAATCCCACGTGTCTGCCTCCACCGTCTCGTATCACGTCAAAACGCTGAGGACCGCCGGCCTGGTGCAGGTACGTAAGGAGGGCCGCAACTTTCACTACACATATCGGCCGGAGACTGCCCGGTCGCTGACGTCTGCGCTGAACAGTATGGGATGAGCTCGTGGTGTACAGATCAACCGTCAGCGGTCGTGGGGCAGGTGTGTATCACGTGGCGCACGGTGCGGATCCGGCGCGCCCGCTACGGTTCGACGGCGACCCCGCGTTCGGTGGCAAGGACCGAGCGCTTGGCCCCTTCGAACACCTTCTCGGAGCGCTCGGTGCCTGCTGCCAAATCACTGCCGATATCGTCGCGCGGTCGCGGCGAGTGACGCTGGGGCAGGTCCGGACGACCATCGAGACGAGCTTCGACAACTCGGTGCTGGTGCGCGGCATGCCGGGAACTTCCCAGTTCAACACCCTCGACGTCGACGTTGCCGTGGAATCGTCACTCAGCACTGAAGAGCTCGGCGACCTTGGGCGTGAGGTGGAACGCCGCTGCCCAATTTTCCAGCTCTTCGTCGCGAGCGGCGTTCGAGTCAGCAGCTCGTGGACGCGGCTGTGAGGCGAACGCGATAGCGGCTACCGAGCCAGGTGCAGTCCGCTGGCGTTCGCGACCAGCTTCTCGATGTGCTCGGACATGACGCGAACTCGAGCCAGACGCACCAGGTCGCGTGGAACGGAAATCCAGTAGCTGCGTTCAATCTTCGCCGTGATTTTCGTGAGTCGTTGCAGGCGCTGATTTCCATCAGCGATGAATGAAGGAAGCAATGCTATTCCCAGGTCCGCTTCTGCAGCCTGGATGAATCCGGCGATGTTGTTGGTCTGAATCTGGGCTTGCGCGTTCGGCAGCAACTCGTACAGCAGATTGAACGTGCTGAAGTCGAGCGCTGTATCTACGTACCAGATCAAGACGTGGTTGTAGAGATCTTCTAACGTCTCTACCGGCGGGTGTGAGGCTAGGTAGTCATGCGACGCATAGAATCCCAGCGAGTAGTTGGCGAGTCTCTGAACTGTCACGGCGCGAGCCTGCGGACGCTCAATCGTGATAGCGAGGTCGAACTCCCGGGGGGTGAGTGACGCGTGTCTGTTCGCCGTGACAACTTCGACTATGAGGCCAGGATGCTGGCCTTGGATCGCTCCGAGGCCGGGGAGTAACAGGTAGGCCCCGAATCCGTCGGGAGCAATAATGCGCACATGGCCCGTCAGGGATGGGCCCCGCGACAAGCAATCTTCCTGCGCTGCAAGCACAGCCGCTTCCACCATCTCGGCATGGACCAGCAGTTGGGCCCCGGCATCTGTCAATGTCCAGCCGTCGGAAGTGCGATCGAACAAGCGATTCTCCACCGCTCGCTCAAGGCGAGTGATGTGGCGGCTGACCGTGGTGTGGTTGATCTGCAAGTGCTTGGCAGCCTCGGTGAGCCTGCCACGACGTGCGACTTCCAGAAAGAGTTTGAGATCATCAGCCGAGAACATTGGTTCACTCTAGTCAATTGCGATGTGTCTCAACCAGGCCCAAACTACGTAGAGACTGCTATGGGACGTGAGGAACTGACCGAGGGATCCTGAAGAGTCGGAAGGCGCTCTTCATTCGGCCTTTGCACCGGCGCCGCAACAAAATACCCGGTAAGATTTCCCCGCTTCCTCACCCCCTCGGCCTACGCCGCGTGCAGCACTCGACGATGACGTTGGCACCGCTATCGGCGGGCCAGATGCCACCCCGGCCCGCATCCGGGCATAGCAGGTACTCGCGTTCCCTCGAAGCTGGTGCTCGACTGACCAACCACGTCGCCCGATTGGTCGTGAGCACCGAATCCGAAACCGACCGGTCGTAATCTCAGCGTCCGTGCCGATGCCGCCATATGAGGGATGACGAAATCCCCAGGTCGTGTGCACTTGGATGAGATTCAGTCCGTCCTGCTCGCCGAGATCCTCCACGCGAAGTTCACCGTCTCGTCGGTGGCCTTGGCGGGGTGGCGCGATTGGATACTTCATCGCGACTTCCTTTCGTCCTGCGGGGATGCCGACGTGTGCGGTTTGCCCATGCACGACGACCCGAAGGTCGGCGTGTCATACGGGGTGGGGTCATTGGCGAAGAGTCGGCATGACGAATTGGTACGCCGGTGGGCTGCGTCTGGCCGCCCTCCGACACCGGGCTCATGCGAAGGTGCGGACTCCCGGTGCCGAAGCGCTCCTCTAACGCGCGGTGTTGTGTCTTCCTCCTGCTGTCGTTCCGACGCCCGTAGCGCCTCGACCAGCGCACATGTGTCTCGGTGATGACGCATCCTCACCGCCAGGTGCTTCTTGGGTCCCGGGTCCCAGTGTGTGTCGTCGAGGCGCTTCGGGTCTTGTGTAGAGCTCGTCTGCAGAGGTTGACAGCGAATGTCGACAGAGATACGTTGATATTCGACATAAATAAGTGATGGCGGTCACGCTATCCGAGGTTTGGAAAGGGCGGCCCAAATGTCGTTCACGCGAGAGCAGGTTGTCGACCGGCTACGCACTCAAGTCGGCCACCAGCGCCCGATCGTCGGCGCGGGGGCGGGCACCGGCATCTCGGCGAAGTTCATCGAACGAGGGGGAGCTGATCTCATCATCGTCTACAACTCCGGACGCTTCCGCATGGCAGGTCATAGCTCGATGTGTGGGCTTCTCCCGTTAGGCGACGCAAACGCGATCGTTCTGGAGATGGGTGAGCGTGAGGTTCTCCCGGTTGTGCACGAGACACCTGTCGTGGCGGGCGTGAACGGGACCGACCCGACCAGGGACATGCGTCGGCTGCTTAACCAGGTTGCGGCGGCGGGCTTTTCTGGCGTCAACAACTTCCCGACGGTGGGACTGTTCGACGGTCGTATCCGGGAGGAACTCGAGGCATCAGGTCTGGGTTTCGAGCGTGAGGTTGACATGATCGACATCGCACACGACTTGGGCCTGTTCACCATCGTCTATGTCTTCACCCCGCAGGAGGCCGCGGCCATGGCAGCGGTAGGCGCCGACGTGGTAATCGCCCATATGGGGCTGACTGTGGGCGGCAGCATCGGCATGTCGACCGACGGCGCCTTTTCTCTCGAAGACGCCTGCGACCGGGTACAAGCGATCGGAGAGGCGGCACTCGCGATCAAGGACGACGTCATCGTTCTGTGCCATGGAGGGCCCATCGCAACACCCTCCGACGCCGAGTACGTGATGAAGCGAACGAACGCCGTGGGCTTCGTCGGCGCCTCCAGCATGGAACGACTTCCCGTCGAGGAAGCTCTGACCCAGACGACCAAGGCGTTCAAGGCAACAACGACCGCCTGAGGTCGGAAACTCCCTATCTCACTCACCACATCAAGAAGGACCACCATGATTGCCCACCTGCAAGACAACTTCGACTGGGCGGCCGTCGGCGACAAGCTCGCAAACACGGTCACGCTGGTCGTCGGAGGTGCCCGCGGAACGGGCAAGACCACTGCCGATAATCTTCTCCAACTGGGTGCCCGAGTCGCCATCTCGGACCTGAACAAAGAACGAGTCGATGCCGTTGCCGAAGAATTCAAGCACTACGGTGACCGATTCCTCGGCGTCGCAGGAGACGCCACCCGGACCGACGACGCCGAGCGGGTCGCCGCCCAGACCGTCGAAGAGTTCGGGGCGCTACACAATGTCGTGTACTCGGCTGGCGCCTACCGTGCCCAACGTCCCACCCTCGAAATAGGAACCGACGAATGGGACCTCATCATCGACTCTAATCTCAAGGGCGCCTTCGTCACCTACCAGGCGACCATCCCGCACATTGCTGGGGCCGGCGGTGGCGCGCTCGTGAGCATCTCGTCGCTCGCCGGGCGCACCTCCAGCCCCTTCCTTGGTTGCCACTACTCCGCTGCCAAAGCAGGAATTTTAGGGTTGACCAGGCACATCGCCAAAGAATTCGGCCCTCAGAACATTCGTGCAAACTCCATCTGCCCCGGCGGGATCGTCGGGGTACGCATGAACGACTTACTTGCGGATCTGCATCGTGAAGCAGATTTGGTGGAGCTGGCCAAGCAGACTCCGTTGGGACGCAACGTGTACGAGCAGGATGTCGTCGGGGCCACGCTGTTCCTTTTATCCGACCTGTCTCGGTTCATCACCGGTGCCACCCTGGACGTCAACGGCGGCATCCTCACCCTCTGAACAGGACCACACCGTGACCACAACAGTCGCCCTGATAGCGGCACTCGACACCAAAGCGGACGACGCCCGCTTCATTCGCGAGCGCCTCCGTGAGCATGGGTTGCAGGTGCACCTCATCGATGTAGGAGTGCTCGACGTACCCCTTCTGCAGCCGGAAACCACCCGCGAGGAGGTGGCCGCCGCCGCCGGAACGGAGCTGGGCGCACTCAGGCGGCGGCACGATCGTTCGGCGGCTGTCGACGCCATGGGGATCGGCGCCCGACGAATCGTCGAAGAACTGGTCGCAGAACAAAAAATCGCGGGTTCATTCGCCCTCGGCGGCGGCGCAGGAACCACTATCGGATCGACCGTGATGCGGGATCTGCCGCTGGGCTTTCCCAAGGCAATCCTGTCCACTGTTGCTTCGGGAAACACCGCGAACTATGTCGGCACCTCGGACATTGTGATGTTCCCGTCGATTGTGGACATCGCCGGTCTCAACCGGATCAGCACAATGACCTATTCCCAAGCCGCTGATGCTTTCGCGGGCATGGTCAACGGCCTCAGTACCAGACCAAAGCCCACTCCGCTTCCGGACCGACCCCTCGTCGCCGCATCAATGTTCGGTGTCACCACGCCGACCGTGATGCGCGCCAAAAGGATTCTCGAGAACGCGGGATGTGAAGTTGTTGTCTTCCACGCAACGGGCGCCGGGGGCCGGGCGATGGAGCGCCTGATCGCGGAGGGCTACTTCGATGCAGTTCTCGACATCACCACCACTGAGTGGTCCGACGAGGTTGTCGGCGGCATTTTGTCCGCTGGCCCCACACGTCTCGAGAGCGCCGCTCTGCACGGCGTACCCCAAGTCGTATCCCTCGGTGCCACCGACATGGTGAACTTCGGAGCACCAGAAACGATTCCTGACGGATTCTCGAATCGTCTGCTCTACCACCACAACGCCGAGAACACACTCATGCGTGTCACCAGCAACGAAGCACGACAGATCGGCGAAGCGATCGGCAGAAAACTCAGCCTCGCCACTGGACCGTGCACACTTCTGATCCCCCTCCGCGGCACGTCGGCACTCGACGGCGACGGCGAACCCTTCAACTGCCCCGAGGCACGCCGAGATCTGTTCGACGCCGTGAAATCGTCCCTGACCGACTCAGCGGTGGCTGTGGTCGAAATCGACCAGCACATCAACGACGAGGCCTTCGCAAACTCTGCTGCCCGTCTACTCCTCGACTACCTCAACCACGTCCCCCACACAGCCCAAGCGAGTACCCATGTCTGAGAACAAGAAGCTCCGCGTAGCACTGATCGGCCCCGGCCGTATTGCGACAGCACATCTACCTGCCATTGTCTCCGCCAGCAACAGTGCCACTCTCGTCGCAGTGGCAGGCCTGCCACACGAGAAGGAACGCACCCTGGACCTGGCCACCCAATACGGAGCCGAGCGTGCGGTCCACGATGCTGAAGCGGTCATCCTCGCCGACGATATCGACGCGGTCGTCCTGACGGTCCCCAACCATGTGCACGCGTCACTGACCACGGCACTGGTCGAAAACGGCAAGCACGTACTCATCGAGAAGCCACTCGCCACCTCATTAGCAGACGCCGACATCATGATTGACGCCGCCAGGTCACATGATCGAGTGCTCATGGTCGGCCACTGCCGACGCTTCTTCGAGGGGGCGCAGACTGCCAAGAGGTCGGTTCCCGACCTCGGTCGGCCACTGACGCTGTCTCACACGCTGGGTGTCTTCGCGGAGCATGTGGCAACGGAGTGGTGGAAGTCCGCCTCCAACGCCGGCGGGCTCGCACTGGGCCTCAACGGCCCCCATGTCATAGACACGATGCTGTGGCTTATCGGGAGCCGGCCCACGCGGGTGTATGCCCAGACTCGGCGCCTGCGCGATCTATGGGAGGGCGAGGACGAGGCCATGATGATGGTCGAATTCGAGGACGGCAGCTTGGCCTCCGGTCACATTTCGCTCAACACCCGAGTCCCTGTGAACGACAGACTCATCAACGGGCCAAAAGGCAGCATGCGGCTCACCGACGACCGGAACCTCTGGTTGAACAACACCCAAACGGTCACGGAAGAACTCACTCCCTACATCAACGGCGATTCCTCATTCAATAACCAATTCCGTGAGTTTGTCGACGCGATTCGTAAGGGCAGAGTCCCGCAGTCCTCGGCGGAGGAAGCACGGTCGGTGGTCGCCCTCATGGAAGCTGCGCACGTATCCCAAGCAACCGGGCAACCCGTCGACCTCGGCGCGTATCTGACGACCAGAACTTAAGGGAAACACCCATGTCCAGCAACAGTACGACCGTGAACCAGGTATCTCCGACATCGCGTCGAGGGCTCGCCCGCGTCGTCGCATCCAGCACGACCGGCATGGCGTTGGAAGCGTACGACTTTCTGCTGTACGGCTCAGCCGCTGCACTCGTATTCAACAAACTGTTCTTCCCGACCGAAGACCCGATCGTGGGCACGTTGCTTGCGTTCCTCAGCTACGCGCTGGGTTTCTTCGCTCGCCCCGTCGGTGGAATCGTGTTCGGCCACTTCGGAGACCGCATCGGACGCAAGCCGCTGCTGATTATCAGCCTGGTCCTGATGGGCGGCGCTACCTTCGCGATCGGACTCTTACCGACCTACGCGATGATCGGGGTGTGGGCTGCCGTCGCGCTCAGCGCGCTTCGGCTCATCCAGGGCTTTGCCCTGGGCGGAGAGTGGGGCGGGGCCATGCTCCTCGTCGCCGAGCGAGTTCCCGCACGGCGCCGCGGAGCGTGGACCAGCCTGCCCGAGGCAGGAATTCCGCTGGGTAACCTGATCGCAACCGGAGTTCTCGCCGTGCTTGCGGCCACACTCGATGACGTCGCCTTCCTCGACTGGGGGTGGCGGATTCCCTTCCTGTTGTCGGCGGTGTTGCTGGTTGTGGGCTATTGGATCCGGTCGAAGGTAGAGGATGCCCCGTTGTTCGTGGAGGCCCACGAACGGGCCGAAAGCGCTGTGGCAGCGGAAGCGCCCGCCAGGACGGTTCTGCGCGAGCACCGCCGTGAGCTCGCCGCGTGTGCGAGTGCGCGCCTCACGGAGAACATCGTGTACTACGTTCTAACTGCTTTCATCCTCGTCTACGCCGTCGAGAGGAGTGGAGTAGACAAGGGCGTTGTGTTGAATGCTCTCGTCCTCGCCAACGTAGTCCAGCTCGTCGCGACGCCCTCCTTTGGTGCGCTGTCGGACAAACTTGGTCGCCGGCCCGTGCTGCTCGGCGGAGCGATTGGCACCGCGGGCTGGATCTGGGTCTTCTTTTGGCTCCTCGACACCGGGAACTCGGCACTGGTTTTTGTGGCCATGGTGGGTGGGCTGATCTTCCACTCTGCCCTGTACGGGCCGCAGGCAGCGTTCTTCGCCGAGCAGTTCCCCACCACGGTCCGCTATACGGGCATGTCGATCAGTGCCCAGGTCACGACGGTGATCGGTGGCGCTATCGCGCCGTTGATCGCCATTGCGTTGCTTGGCGCCTTCGATTCGTCGATCCCCGTGGCCATCTACGTCGCCACCGCTGCAGTGATCACCGTTATCGGAGTCGGTCTGGCGAGGGAATCGCACCGCCGGGACCTCGCGACGATGCGCGACACCACGAATTGACGCCCGGCGCTTGGGTAGACGGGCGCCACGAACGCTGAGCGGGGACAGCTTGTGACCTTTCGGTGGCGCCCGCCAGCCCCCCCGCACTGACAATCAGCAACACGTGCTGAGACAACCGCACAAGCAGAGAGGAATCGTCATGGCAGGACGACTCGAGGGAAAAGTAGCACTCATTTCGGGTGCAGCGCGAGGTCAAGGTAGGTCTCACGCGGTCCGTATGGCCGAGGAAGGTGCAGATATCATCGCATTCGACATATGTCGGCAACTTGATACGGTGCAGTACCCGCTTGCCAGTTCTGAGGACTTGAAGGAAACGCAACGGCTGGTGGAAGCGCTTGGACGACGCATCCTGACCGCAGAGATAGATGTGCGTGACGCGGACACCATTGCGCAGTTCGTCGGCGCCGGTGTCTCCGAGTTCGGTGGACTCGACATCGTCTGTGCCAATGCCGCTTTCACCTGCTTCGTCCCCAACACGTGGTCGATCACCGAGCAGGAGTGGGACGAGATGATCGGCGTCAATTTGACGGGGGTGTGGAAGACCGTCAAGGCGGCAATCCCCGCGATGATCACCGCGGGCCGCGGAGGATCTATCGCCATCACCAGCTCTTCCGCAGGTACCAAGGGCATGGTCAACCTCGCACACTACGTTTCCGCCAAGCACGGAGTCGTCGGTCTGATGCGCACGCTAGCCAATGAGCTGGCTCCGCATATGATTCGGGTCAACACCATCCATCCGACCGGAGTCAACACGAAGCTGATCAACAACGATCACGTTCGCACGTTCCTCGAGGCGCACCCCGAGTGGGACGCCAACATGGCTAACGCGCTTCCGGTGGATATGGTCGAGCCCGAGGACATCAGCAATGCCATCGTGTGGCTGGCATCTGATGAGGGCCGCTACGTCACCGGGGTCAGCTTGCCGGTCGACGCTGGTTTCGCGGGCCGCTGACACCCCTGCTGCTGGGTGTATCAACTGTATTGCGGTGTGGTGCGCACGATTCTCTACGTGCACGGCGGTTTGCTGGGCGAGAGCACAGTGCGAGGCACCGCTCCCCGCCGTATGAGCGAGCGTGGAAAGGACGGCAGCGGCCCGTGAGGCCCATCCGGTCAGTGCCCGGACCGGGCGCACCCCACCGGATCATCAGAGAGATCGAATGCCGTTATGCCTGAATATCCTGAGCGAGAGAATGTGTGGACGACGGGACGGAACCCGGGCTTTGCCGGTCCCGGTCCTGGACGGCGCGAGCCTGGCCGCGCGGCGATAGAAGCTGACGTGCGCAACTATCGACAACGGCATCGCGAACGAAGGCAAATCGGAACAACTCGTCACACCCGGGACGAGACCGAAGCGTTTCTGTCGTTCGCTGGGATATGGGCACCTTTCGGCGGCCCGCCGGAGTGGGAGTTGTTCGTTACCTACGGAATAACTAGGGCGACATTCTTCGAGAGGCTCTGGCAGATCATCACTTCGAGGAAATGCGATCAGATCGTCGCTCAACGGCTTTCGGCCGCCTACCCGCGACCGCCATCCCATCGAGATGGGCTTGTCGGTGAACGTGGTGCACGATGATCGGGCGGACACGCGTCCATGGATGCGTAGTGGGTGAACGGACGGGAAAGAGCACAGCGCCCACCGGGTTCATTGCAGTCGACGTCAGATTACAAAGGGGGAGTGGTGTCGCGGACTGTCTGGTGGTTGGTCCCCGGTGGCAATCGACGGAAATCCGTAGGAAGCAGTCGCCGCGTGCTTGCCCTGGAGTGCACACACGCTTCGACGCCGAGGATGTTGGTGCCGTCGTCCGTACGCCGGTCGAGAAACATCACCCGGCGTCGGCCGTTGCCACCAACTCGTCGATTGCTTCGGGCGCCAGGGCGTCCTCGATGACGGCCAATGCGGCCCCTCGCAATCCCGCGTCGTCGCCGAGACGCGCACGAGTAATGACCGAGGCGCGAGCTGATGAGGGAAGCGCTGACTTGTAGATCGACTCCTGCATTCCGACGAGGAACTGGTCGCCGGTGTCGACGAGGTATCCCCACACTGTCACGACGTCGGGGTTGAGGAGATTGATCACCGATGCCATGACCTCGCCGACGTGACGGCCGGCCTCGCGCACGGCTTGGCCTGCAGGTACGATCCCGGCGTTCGCCAGGTCAGCCACGTCGCGGGCGGTGTGCGCCTCGTAACCCTGCTCCACGAGGGCAGCAGCTAGGGCTGGTCCACCGGCAATGGTGTTGAGGCATCCCCGGCTCCCACACGGGCAGGGCAGGTCCACGCCAGCCATCTTGGTGTGGCCGATCTCGCCAACCATTCCGGTGGCCCCGCGCACGACGTTGTGATTGATTACGAGACCGCATGCGACAACAGTTCCGACTTTCAATGACACCAGCACGTTAGCGTCGCGCCACCCCGTTCGGTGCTCTCCGATCGCCATCAGGTTGACGTCTCTGTCCACGAAGGACGGTGCGTGGAAGGACTGCGAAAGACGTTCGGCGAAGTGGAAGTTTACCCACTCGCGACTCCCGCCCGATCGGTTTGATGCAGGGGCGGTGGCGATTTCGACGTCGCCCGGGAGTCCCAGTCCGACGCCGTAGACATGGCCTGCGGAAAGGTCGAGCTCCGCCAAGGCGTCCTTGAAGACAGTGCAGATCAGCTCGATCAACGCTTCCGGTCCGCGGGCAACGTCGAACTGGACCTGGGTGCGCCAGAGGATCTCTGCGTCCAGGTCGGTGATTGCGAGCATCGTTCCACTCATGCCCACTTGGGCTACCAGAGTGACGCCTGCGGCTGCGTTGAACGCCAGTAGGCTTGCGGGTCGACCTCGACCCGGTGAGGTCTCTCCATCGGTGGTCAGCAGGCCGATTTGCTGCAGGATGTCGAGTCGTTCGTTGACCGTCGATCGGGCTAGACCCATCGTCTTTGCCAGCTCGGTGACGGTCTCGACCTTCCCAAGTCGGATGAGGTTGAGCACCTCGCCGGTTCTGGCCATCCGGCCGCCGGACCGTTTCGCAGGTGGTGTCCCGTTGCCGCTGCCGGTGAGGCGTCGTTTCGGGCGCATCGCCGGCGGTTCCGGTGGTGATCCACCACCCCCATTTAGCGTCATGTAGTCAGCATATACGCCGACATCTGTTCCCATCCAGCCTATTGACGAAGCGTACCGACATGATTACGTTTACTTTCGACATATATGTCGTTGGGCTGCCTGCGGGCGCCACCACTCGAGCCGCGCCGTGCTGCGCCAGGTCTGCTGAAAATCTCACCACCGGTGCGGACCACCAAACAGAGGAGATCTAGATGAACGTCCCACATGCGAACGAGCTGTTTGTCGGTAGTCGTTGGGTGGCCCCCCGGAGCAGTGAACTCGCCGATGTCGTCGCACCATACGACGGTCGGGTGATTCGCCAGCTGCCTCGCCCGACTATTGATGACGCAAAAATCGCGGTCGACGAGGCGCAGGGCGCATTCGACAGCTGGGCTGGGTTGACCCATGACGCAAGACGCGAGATCGTCGCGAGGTTCTGTGGCGCGCTGGACAAAAGGCTCGATGAGATCGTTCGTGTCTGGGCACTTGAGGCTGGTATGCCGTTCCGCAACGGCGACGAACTCACCAAAGCTGCCTCGGAGCTATGGAATCGGGCGCTCGACGAGTCTCAGACCGCATCGTGGATCGAGACGCGTGAGACCTCGATGGGACGTATCGAGGTTCGACACGATCCGATCGGACCCACCGTGGGGATCGTAGCTTTCAACGGTCCTCACATGCAGTTTGCGCTGGCGATCATCCCCGGCTTGCTCGCCGGGAACACGATGATCATCAAGCTTCCGCCCGAGGCGCGGATGCTCGGATACATCTTCGCCGATGCGGCCGCGGACGCCGGATTTCCGTCTGGTGTCTTGAGCATCCTTGCTGGTGATGCCGATGTCAGTCAGTACCTCGTTGAGCATCCAGGGATCGCGGCCGTTCATTTCACCGGTGGAACCGAGGTAGGTGTTTCCGTCATGCACTCGTGTGCGGATCGCGTCGCCAACGTCGTGCTGGAGTTGGGCGGAAAGTCCGCGTCGATCGTAGCCGCGGACGCCGACCTCGACATGACTGTGCCTGCTCTCGTCGATGCGATGGCGCTTTATAGTGGCCAGATCTGCGTCGCTATGACGCGGCTTCTCGTCGCCCGAGAGATCCACGACGCAGTCGTGGACGGACTTGTCGCCGGCTTGAAGGCGCTGAAGATGGGCGACCCGGCAGACCCCGAAACCACCTGGGGCCCACTCGCGGCACCGCGCTTTCTGGACCGCGCAGAAGGCTACATCGAACGGGCCGTCGCAGGAGGCGCGACCATTGCCGCCGGAGGCGGCAGGCCGAGTGGCTTGGAAGGCTACTTCCTCGAACCCACCCTGCTGACCAACGTTACGAACGACATGGAGGTCGCACAGAACGAGATCTTCGGTCCGGTCTTCTGTGTCATTCCGTTCGACACCCTCGATGAAGCAGTCGCAATCGCGAACGCATCGCGGTACGGGCTCTCTGGATCGGTGTTCACCACCGACGAGCGGGCCGGCCTGGATGTGGCACGTCGAGTTCGATCCGGCGTCTTCATCATCAACGGCACATTCCCTTGCCTGGCGGCACCCTTCGGGGGAGTCAAGCAGTCGGGGTTTGGTCGCGAAGGCGGTCCCGAGGGGCTATTCGCGCTTACCCAGACCAAGAGCATCACCTTGTCCAGCGCTGTAAGCGCGACTGCCTAACTTCCGACACCGCACTGTCCCAGTGGGCCGCCGGGCGAAAAGCTCGGCGGCCCAACCTGTATCAGGGCGCTCGGCAAATCTTCACTTGAGAGGTTCGTCAGGCCACAGCGGGTCGAATATGTGACGGAGATCTCGCGAAACCGTTGACGTCGAGAATCGACGTCATTAAAGTGATAATCGACATTAATGAGGCGGCGGTCGGTGCCACCGAAGAAACTCACGACCGACTGACGGGCCCACAGTCTTCCCATCACACATCACAGAGGTGCACCATGACCCGCGCGTCCGTACGTAGCCGGAACCCCAAACCGGACCATCCCTCCCAGCCCGGCCGCCGCCGATCCGCCCTGATGGCCGCAGCACTCCTCGTCACCGGCGCTGCCACCGCCTGCACCTCGAACGCGGCTGGCAGTGCGGGCGCGAACTGTGACACAACCACATACGACGGCGCGATCGCCGCCTACACAAGCGGCGACGTCATAGGCAAAGGCCCTAACGGTGAAATCTCCGTACCGGCAACATCCATCGAACTCACCGACGCCGAAGTAGCCCAAGTCCGCGCCATGAACGCCACCGCAGCGGTCGTAATGCACTTCTCCGGCGACAGCTGGAGCAACGCCCAGGTCGACGCACTCAAGGCCGAATTCGACAAACTAGGCATCCGAATCGTTGCCCAGACCGACGCCCAGGCCGACCCCGCCAAACAATTTTCCGATATCGAGACCGCGCTCTCGGCGAAACCGAACGTCATGGTATCGATCCCCTCCCTCGACCCCATCGCGCTTGCGCCCGCCTACCGAAAGGCCGCAGACGCCGGCGTCAAAATCGTCTTTATGGAGAACCCCGCCAAGAACTTCCAACCGGGACAGGACTACGTCGCCGTCGTCGCCACCGACAACTACGGGGCCGGCGTTCTCGGCGCACACCAATTGGCGAAAGCGCTCTGCGGAAGAGGCGAAGTGGGCGTGATCTACCACGGCGCACAGGCGCCGACGAACGTCCTGCGCGAACAGGGCTTCACCGAAACGGTCGAGAAGAACTACCCCGACATCGACATCGTGGAAAACAAGGGCCTGCTGGGCCCGGACTGGAAAGGCGAAGGTAACTCGAACGTCAACGCGTGGCTCACTAAACACCCGCGGCTGGGCGGCGTGTGGTGCTTCTTCGACGCCCCCTGTGAGGGCGCCATCGACGCCGCACGCGCCTCAGGACGCGACGACCTCGCCGTCACGACGGTGGACTTGGGAAACAACGTCGCCATCGACATGGCACAAAACGGATTCGTCAACGGGATCGCCGCCGCGCAACCGTACGATCAGGGTGCCGTCGAGGCGAAGCTTGCAGCCTACGCGCTGCTTGGCAAACCGGCCCCGGCCTTCGTCGAGCTTCCCTCCCTCCCTGTCACTCGCGACAATCTAGTCGACTCATGGAAGTCCCTGTATCACTCGGACGCCCCCAGTGACCTCCAGCAAGCCCTGGACAGCAGCCGATGAACACCACGGAGAATGCATCGATCGCGGTCTCCATGCGGGACATCCACAAATCCTTCGGCAAGGTGGAAGTTCTGCGAGGTGTCGATTTCGAACTGCGCCAGGGTGAAGTCCACGCCCTGCTCGGCGGCAACGGTGCGGGAAAATCGACACTGATGAAGATCCTGCAAGGCGTTCACCGCGCCGATGCCGGGGACATCATCATCGACGGGCGGCCAATGGACTTCCAATCACCGTTCGATGCGACAGCAGCCGGCATCGGCATGGTATTCCAAGAATTCAGCCTCATCCCGAGCCTCTCGGTCGCGCAGAATATTTTCCTCGGTCGCGAACCCCACAAGTTCGGACTAATCGAAAACGGAACCCTGAACCGACGGGCGAGCACACTGCTCGACCGCATGGGCGCCGACATCGACCCGCAAAGCCTGATCGGAGATCTCCCAGTCGGGTACTGGCAACTCACCGAGATCGCCAAGGCGCTGAGTATGCAAGCACGTGTCCTCATCATGGACGAACCGACCGCCAGCCTCCCGTATTCCGAGGTCGAAGCACTGTTCACCCTTATCGGCAGGCTCAAAACACAGGGCATCTCGATCGTGTACATCAGCCATCGAATGGCCGAAATAGCACGCGTAGCCGATCGCCTGAGCATCATCCGCGACGGCCGCAGGGTCCTCACCGACGACGTGCACGCAGTCCCGCCCGAACAAGTGGCCGAATCCATCGTCGGTCGAGAGATTCTGCACGGCTTCAACAGAACCAAGCGAAACGCTGACACCCGTCCAGAGGTCACACTGTCCGTCGAGAACCTCAGCGCGGGAAACCGTCTCGACAACGTCTCGTTCCAAGTGTCCGCCGGCGAGGTCGTCGGAGTCGCCGGCCTGATCGGAAGCGGACGAACAGAATTGGCACGATGTTTATTCGGCATCGACCGAAGCGACTCAGGTCGGATAGTGGTCGACGGCAAACCCATCCGCCCCCGTCGGCCACTCGACGCCATCAGATCGGGCGTCATGCTCGTACCCGAGGACCGTCAATCACAAGGCCTCGTACGCGAACATTCCGTACGGACCAACCTGCTTCTGCCCAGCCTCTCGCGACTGACCCGGGGGCCGTTCATCGACGACAGCAGAGGCCGTGACCTCTGCGCAGACCTCGCACAGAGGCTCGGGATTCGCGCCACCGCCATCGATCAGCCAGTTGGCCGACTGTCTGGCGGAAACCAGCAAAAGGTCGTCATCTCAAAGTGGCTAGGCCTCAGCGAGATGGGAGTCCCACCGCGGGTGTTGATACTCGACGAACCCACCACGGGCGTCGACATCGCCTCCAAAACCGACATCATGCAACTGGTGCTCGACCTCGCTGACGCCGGCACCGCGATCATTCTCATCTCTTCCGAGCTCGAGGAACTCCTCGCCGTCGCCGACCGTGTCCTCGTCATGCGACGAGGACGAATCGACGCCGACTTCGACCGCGACAACATCCCCGACGAAGAGTCGCTCCAGCTCGCCATCCAAGGAGTGTGAACACATGCCCACCAAATCCAACGCCGCGAAAGCCGCGACGCTAACCACCACGTCACAGACCCAGGAGCCTCCTAGCGCAGGTACCGCACTCCCTGAACCTGGACGGCCCAGCTTCGCCTCACGATTCGGCGACCTGGAGTGGCGCGATTTCGCCATCTACATCGGTTTCGTCGTGGTCTTCCTGCTATTCGCAGTCTTCCTACGGGACGACGGATTCCTGCTGAGCAACAACCTGCTCAACATTGTCAGACAGACCGCCATCATTGCCGTCATGGCGGTAGCTGGAACCTTCGTGATCGCCGCCGCCCAGATCGATCTATCGATCGGATCCGTTGCAGGACTGTCCAGTGTCGTCACTGCCATGACCATCTCGTCGACCGGCAGCGTTCTGCTCGGAGTGTTGGCCGGACTCGGCACCGGCGTGGTGGTAGGTTCCATCAACGGAGGCCTCGTCGCTGTCCTGGGCTTGCCGTCCTTCTTGGTGACCCTCGCAATGCTGGGCATCGCCGCCGGAGTTGCGCAATGGATCTCAAACTTTCAGCCGGTGCCCATCCTGAACAAGGCCTTCACCAACCTGTTCGGCTCCGGAGACTTCGGACCTATTCCCGCACTCCTGCTCTGGGCCGGTCTCTTTGTCCTCACCGGCGTGGTGGTGATGAATAAGACGACATTCGGGCGCCAGGTACTGGCCGCCGGAGGCAATGACACCGCAGCACGCTTCACCGGCGTCCGTACCAAACGAATCACCTTTTATGTGCTGCTGATCTCGGCCATCGTCGCGAGTGTCGCCGGAATGCTCTACGCTGGACGCCTTCAGTCGGGTCGGTATCAATGGGGCTCCGGCGACGAACTCTCCGTCATCGCTGCCGTTGTTCTGGGAGGAACCAGCCTCTTCGGTGGATACGGCCGGGTCATAGGCTCGGCGATCGGAGCAGTCTTCATCGGGCTCATCAACAATGGACTGATTCTCGCGGGACTGGACGTGAGCCAGCAGATCATTATCCAAGGCGTCATCATCATCATTGCCGTCGCACTTGCGAAAAAGAAGTGAACCACCCACCCTCGGTACCTCGGAACGCGATAAACGGGCCGTTCATCAGGGGTACACCACTACTCCGGGTCGTCGTCCACATCCCGTCGAATGTCGCGAACATCGTGTAACACCAGCATCATTAGCGAACACCCCCAGGACAAGGTGATGACCATATGGACGCGGATGTTCTGATCGAGTTGATGGCGCTTTCCGTCACTCGACCCCCTCCCGGCGCGAGTGTCGAGGTTATGGCCGCATGGCACGAAGCGCAATCACGCTAGTGAGTACAACTCGGTGCGAGCAGGACAGGACGGAGCCCGCGACAGCGCCCGCGCCGCACGAGCGCACCAGCGGTCACTGCAGTTGCTCCGCGACTCGGCGCGATAGCTCCGTGCGCCGCGCGCCAATAAAAACGCAGAGCGCTCGGGGCCCTGCCTCGAACAACGTTAAAGCCCTGATGTTTCGACGATGGGTGATGACCTGAAGATCTGGCTCATCACTCACCCTCTAGGCTCGTCGGGCGTCTCAGCCGCGTGTCCTCCCCGAGACCTCCGACGCCGGTGGGGACCCGCAGAACCGACGTATGCGGGTCCCCGCCACCCACGTCCTTAGGCATAGGATTGCGGAATTGACCACGCACGCGGGGGCCGTTAGTAGCGGACAAACCTGTGCCTGCTTCTCATCCTCGACGACTGTCTTCGGAACGCAACGGGGTGAGTGTGGCCCGGCCCCCAAGCGAAACGCCAACAGCAACCGCAACCGCTCGGAGAGCCAAGGCCTTCTGCAGAGCGTTGCGCGCGATGGAGCCTTCTCCGAGACCGTCGCCGCGACTTGTGGTCGGACGTGTGCAGTTGCCGGCAGTCAAAGCTGTCGGACAAATGGTTCATTGGAAGGGCGGGGATTGGTCGCGGCTGCTCCGAGGCGGGCATGCGTGTCGAATGACAGATCTGGGAGCAGAAATTAGTGCAGGAACTCTCGCCGATACGCCAGCCGCGAATGCCGACTCTCCTTCAGCCTGCCATTCCATCCACCCGATCGCGGAGCTCAAATAACAACGGCGCTCTTCTGGCGGTCGTCAGTGAGCAGCGTTGTACGCCTCCGCGATCTCGGTGGGAATTCGCCCGCGGACCCCGATGTCATAGCCCTGTTCCTGAGCCCATTCCCGTACCGCCCTCACATGGTCACGGTCCCGCCGCGCAGGTTTCCGCTTGACCTCACTACCCGACGTGAGTGTGCCTGCGGATCGATTCTTGCGGCCACCTACCTTTGTGGCGTGATCGATGTAGTGATCGAGTTTCTTGTGGAACTCCTTCGCATTCTTCGCCGATAAGTCGATCTCGTAGTCGATTCCATTTACGGAGAAGGCGATCGTCTCGCCCTTTCCTTCCACAATGGGAGTTCCGTCGATATCGTCGACGTGTTCGACAACTATTTGGCGCGCCATTCCAACTCCTTCGTCACTTTTATGCACCCACTCTACGTCCATTGCACAATGCTCGCCTCAGCCAAAATGCTGTGCCCCACACGCATGCATCGAAAATGACAACTCGGACGGAATTCTTGGCGGAAAAACCCTCATCCACCAGGCGGGTCAGCTCGAATCCACGGCGGGGTGTTGGATGTAACCGCAGTCAAGGGAGTGATACTCGATGTCCACAGGTCAGCGGCGGGCAGCGACAGGATTCCCCCAAATAGATACGGTGCCTCGCATTCGATTGTTTCGGAGTCGCCGAGGGTGAGTTGCTGTTCGTGGAAGTCGAAATGCCTTGTTGAATAACGGTACAGCTCGACAATGGTCATGAACCGCACCGGGAACGCCATCCCCCGCCGCAAGTCCTCGTCCGATTCACGGTGCAGGTGGCGGACGAGGGAGGCGCTCACTCGATCGAGTTTCGCGCCCGCTCTATTGTTGTTGAACACCAGTGCGGCGGTGCAGGAACCGTAGTAGTTCACCACCTCGAGGTGCCCAAGAGCATATGCACCGGGGTGATACAGCCGGCGAAGTCGTATTGGGAGGTGTGAGGGTGACGGGTCCGCGCACACTCGCCGGCCGTGCTACCTGGGCAAACGTCCACTACGGCGGTTTCCGCGCGCGTGTGATGAGCGGGCGGAACATGGGGCGCTGTCGTCTACCGCTTGGCGTAGTCGGCGACGCCGGTCCAGTCGATGACCACGCAGGGCTCATCGCCGAGGATCCAGGCGTCGTGTCCGGGCGGGCAGATCATGAGATCGCCGGGGCCGAACTCCATGTCTTCCCCGTCGTCCATGACGATCTTCATACGACCCGAGATGACGTAACCCATGTGAGCGGCCTGGCAGCTGTCTGTCTTGGCTATCGGTTTGACGTGTTTGGACCACGGCCAGCCGGGCTGGAAGGTCGCCCTCCCCACAGCGCCGGAAGTGACGTTGACGAGTTCGAGCTTGCCCATGTCGTCCTCGAAGGGGCGGGTTTCCTCGGGTGAATCGAGACTCTTGCGGATGAGACCGGACATCGGTTGTCCTCCCACGTCGTTGTGGCGGCACCCACAGATGCGGCGGACCTTCGACCGGCAAATAGGGAACCGCGGGCTGAAGCGATTTCCTGGCTCTTCGATTCTAGGCTGGCACGCGGGGTCGGCCTATTTGCAAAGGAGGCGGTGGTGATAACGATGAAAAATCAGGCCACATCCCGAACTCGATTGGCGAATTGTTTTGGACTCGACATCGGGACCCCTAACAGTTGGCCCAGTTCGACGGAATCACCGCGACCCCGAAGCGGCATCCGTGCGTAAGCTCCTCGCGAGCGGAACCCTGAAGACCTACAAGGACTTCCCGCACGGCATGCCCACCACACGAAGGCGACGCAGGTTTGGCGTGGGTGGCGAACGCACCGGTCCGCGCCATAGCCCTAGTACTACAGTCGCG